>CAKVNP010000367.1 GCA_934777095.1 uncultured Clostridium sp.
ATGTAAGGATTAAAGGCAGCAGATTGTGAAAATTAAACTTAGTATAAAAAGTTATAAATAATGTTATTGGAACATAGATACACAAAAAAGTTATGATATCTTTACTTTTAATAGGAGCAATTGAAGTATATGAAAAAATAAAAAAAATATGTCCAAGCGCAAAGGCAATGGTACCAATTATAAAAAGTAGATCTTTGCCCATAGCCAAAAAAGTATCACCAATTAAGCAGAAAATAAATGCAGTGAAAAATAAACTAAAATATTTTTGGTTAAAATTAGCTTTCTTATGGCTGAAATAGCTGCATAAAACAAAACAAAGACTGGCCATAAATTTAAAGATTACAATAAACAGGCTATTGGATATGTAATAACTATAGCTTAGGGGAATTAAAGAAATATACATTAGGATAAAAAATATAAAAGGCAACATAAATAAACCTCCCATTTATGACAATACTTACTTAAATTATTATTTAGAGTATTAACATAAATAGGAGGAAATAATCAGTGTTATCCTTTATTCGCAAGAAAAGTAGCTAGGTTTTACATTGTCTTGTACATCCATAAGGGCTTCACCAAATCTTTGATAGTGAATTACTTCTCTTTCTCGTAAAAAGCCAAGGATGTCTTTTATCTGGGTATCATCTGTTAAGTTAATAAGCCATTCATAAGTAGCTCTTGCTTTTTGTTCTGCTGCCATATTTTCGTGAATATCAGCAATTACATCACCTTTAGCTTGGATGTAAGTTGCAGTCCAAGGATTACCAGTTGCATCAACGTAATAAAGTGCTTTGCCGTGATCGGCATACTGTCCAGCTAAGCCTGCTGCTTTAATATCATTTATTGAAGCATTTTCCATTAGTTGAGTAACCATTGTAGCAATTATTTCGACGTGAGCCATTTCTTCAGTTCCTATATCTGTTAATAATCCTTTTGATTTATTTGTAGGCATTGAATATCGCTGATTTAAATATCTAAGAGCAGCACTTAATTCTCCATCAGGTCCACCGTATTGAGTGATTAAAAGTTTTGCCATATTTAAATCGTTACATTTTAAGTTAACCGGATATTGTAGCGTTTTAACATAATACCACATAAATTTAATTTCCTCCTTATTATTGTCTTTCCCAAGGCCATGGAGAGTTAATCCATTTATCTGGGTCTTGAATATAAGCTGAGCCAAAGTTAGTTAAAGGGCCAAAGTGCTCTTCATATTCACAAAGAATTTTTTCTAATTTTGAGGAAATTAACTCATAGTCTTCGGTAGCTTTAGTGCATTCAGGAAAATTATCCAAGTAAAGATTTAAATCCACTAAATAAAATTGTAATTTTCTTATTAAATCCAACATTTCATGTCTATTCATCTTTACAATCCTCCACATATTTTATTTCACAGTAAGGACTATAAAGGTCTTTGAAAATTGTTCCGGCTTTAAAACCATCATTTAAATCAAATAGTCGTTGGTATGGCTGTAGAACTATATTAGCCCTAGCATAAGTTTTAGGAGAAAAAGATTTGTAGTTTTCGTAGCAATTTTTTGATTTATCAATACATGCTACATTACATAATGGATTTGAAGTATTATTAATACATTCATCACATTTTGCACATTCACTATATTTTTTTCTGTGCATAAATTTATTTCCCTTCGTAAAATGTTTTATAAGATATATCTATGTAAAAGAATGTTAAAATGTGAGAGTTTTATGTTAAATTTAATTTAATTATAAAAAAAGTTAAAGTAATTATTAAATAAAACGATAAATTAAGTAACGGAATTAATGCTAAGGAATTTTATGGTGTAGAGCAAATGAAATTGATGAAATTTGACAATTGTATAAAAGGTGGATATTTAAATCCGTGTTGAAAATTTAGTGATGTTTGTGCCAATAAAAAATACTTAATTCAATAAAAAATAATGTGGGATAATATGAATAAGAATGATGTGAAAAAAAGTTACTACCATAAAGTAAATGATTTAATTTTAAAAATATATTTAGCGGTAATATTTGTTTATATGGCAGGTGCGGCAGTACAGGTTATGAAAGGAAGTAGGGGAGTAGCATATCTTGTAGCTGTAATACTGGTATCTATTATATCATATGCAGTTAGTATTTCTATATATAAAAAAGATCCAGAAAGCAAAAAAATAGGTATAGTATTGTCTAGTGGATTTGGCGGGTTATACGTATATACACTAATGGTAACAACTGTACAAAGCACATTTGCTTTTGCAATTCCATTATTAATTGTATTAATTCTTTATAAAAATAGAAAAATTACAGGGATAAGTGTTGGTATTGTAGGAGCTGCAGTAGCAGTATTTATAATTAGACAGCTTAGCTTAGGAATAACTACTGATATAGCTATTATAGGAGGAACAATAGTTGTATTTGTTCCAGCGTTTACTTCAGTAGCAAAAGTTATTAGACAGTTAAGTGAGGAAAATGACAAATCTATTTTAGAAGCAGCTGAAAAGAATAAACAGTTAGAATTAATGCTGGCTGAATTAGAGAGTATAGTGAAAAGTGTAAAAGAATCATCAGGGCAACTAAAAACAGTGGTAAATGAATTTGGTGAAAGCACCTTAAGCGTTAATAATTCTGTAGCAGAAATATCAGCTGGAGCTACGGAAACTGCTAATGAAGTTGAACAAGAAACTGTTTTAGTGGAAGAAATAAAGAGTAAAATTGATGTAGCGACAAAAGCAATGGAAAAAGTTAAAGAAAACTCTAATGATGCTGAAAGCGTTATTAAAGATGGACTTATGATAGTATCTAACCTATCAGATAAAAGTAATTTAATTAGCGAAAAGAATATAGAAGTAAGCAGAACTATGAAAGAATTAGCAGATAAATCAGCAAATATAGCTACTATAACTAATGTTATTTCTGAAATCGCTAATCAAACGAATCTTTTAGCTTTAAATGCAGCTATTGAAGCAGCAAGAGCTGGAGAAGCTGGTAA
>CAKVNP010000368.1 GCA_934777095.1 uncultured Clostridium sp.
AATTTATTGTACAAAAAAAGAACCTATATAGATAGACTCTCTTTTATAAGTGTCTATCTTATAGGTTCCATTTTATTTAAGGAGCCTAGCTTTTATTTTTCTTTTTTTGTACAAATTGACATAATGATACAAATAATGTAAAATACGAGAGAATTATATTGAGAGGTGATTAAGATGGTTCTTATTGTAAAATTTGAGATATCTAAATAATGAAATTGAAACGATAATTTTATTAATGATCCTATGCTGAAAGATTAAATGAAAATTTTAGTTTTATGAAAATAGGAGAATTATAATAAATGAAAAAATACATATTTAAAAATAAATTGATGATTATGCTTTTAATAATATCTATACCATTAGGTTGTTTCTTTTCGATAAAGTTTGCATTAGCTTTTCAACCTATAATAGATGCAGCAGCCAATGGTGATTTAGTTATGTTGAAATCAGCAGTAATATTTTGCTGTATTTATGCAGGATTAGATTGTATTTTATTACTAAGTGTTAAGTGGATTAGGGAAAGTATCCTGAAAAGTGCAGTAATAGAGATAAAGAATGACTTGTTTAGTAATATTATTAATTTAGATATGGAAAAATTTAATGAAGTAAATACAGGAGAATATATTTCGATATTGGATAATGATATAAATCTGTTAAGAAATAGTTATTTCGATAGTTATCTTTCCGTATATAAAATTATTGTAAGTTTTATCTTTTCTTTTGTAACAGTGTGTGTTGTTAATATAAGGATAGCAGTTTCTTTAATAATTGTATCATTATGTTCAATACTTATACCGAAGATATTTGAGAAGAAATTGACTATATTACAAAATAAGTACTCTATATCTATGAAAAAATATACTTCACATACTAAGGATTTCTTTCAAGGGTTTCAAGTTATAAAAAGTTTTAGTGTTGAAAATAAAATTATCCATAATCATAGTGGTTATAATAAAAGTAGGGAAGAAGAGGGCTTTAAATCGACAATGGCTATTTTTTCAGTAGGATGGATATCGATGCTTTTTAGTACAGTAATGTATGTTGTAACATATATTATGGGAGCATATTTTGTGGTTAAAGGTACTATGACTGTAGGTGCAATAGTTTCAGTATCACAGCTTATAGGGGGAGTAGTTGCGCCATTAGAGCAGCTACCAGCTGTTTTAGCTCAAATACATTCAACCAAAAGTATAATAGAAAAAGCAAAACATATTCTAAATAGTAATAAAGAGGGAAAGAAGAGGATTATTCCAAAAGGAATTCTCAAAGCAATTATAATGGATGATGTTTCCTTTAGTTATAAAGAAACAGATAATAAAGCTGTAAATAAGATGAATTTAGAGTTTTCAGCAGGGAATAAATATGCCATACTAGGTGAAAGTGGAAGCGGTAAAAGTACTATTGCTAAAATGATTTTGGGATTTTATAAAGCTGATTCAGGGACAATATTTTATGACAATAATAAAATAGAAGAGCTACCAGTACAATACTTATATAGCAATGTGGGATATGTGCAGCAAAATACTTTTATATTTGATGATACATTAAGAAATAATATAGCATTATATAAAGAATATACTGATGAAGAAATAATGGATTCAATAAAAAAAGCTGGTCTTGAAGATTTTCTAAAGAAGCTGCCAAATGGAATTAATAGTAATCTTGGAGAAAATGGTAATTTATGTTCAGGCGGAGAAAGACAGAGAATAGGAATTGCCAGGGCGCTTATATGTAAAACAAGATTTATGATTTTTGATGAAGCTACTGCAAATTTAGATAAAATTACTGCTGATGAAATATTAAGTACTGTATTGAACTTACCAGATACATCAAGTATATTTATTACTCATCAGTTAAGTAATGAGATGTTAAGTAAATGTAATAAGGTATATGTAACTAAAAATGGCTCTATTGTTGAAGAAGATAACTTTAATGAACTATTAGCAAACAAAAGTTATTTTTACGATTTATATAATGCTTAAGAAGACAAAAAAACGGACAAGAGTACTTGTCCGATTTTTGCTAAACTCCGTAATGGATTACCCATTTATTAACTTTAATAGCATTAGATATTTTATTAATTACTTTTGTAAGTTCATTAGACTTATAAAGTGTATTTTCTGCTAAAAGAATATCTAAAAAATCTTTAAGAGAACTTGGTGGTATTAAAGTTATTCCGCAATATGCAAGATCTTTATAGGGTGTATGTATATTATTAACAAAGGTATTTAGATTTTTCATTTTATCGCCAAAGCCTTTAGGGTAGATTTCATCAATAAAATCTCCATCTACGGAAACACAATTATATTTCTGAGGTTCGTATTCATTTTCTTTATACTCTGAAATACAATCAATTATTCCAAATTGGTGGACATAAGCCATTATATTACCTCCTATTAAATAAGTTAATACCAGATAAAATAACTAAAAAACCACTGGCAAATAATCTAAGCCAGTCCATTTTAAGCCAAAAATCGCCGCCGCATATTAAAGATGGTGTTGTATTAGCTTCGTCAATGTAAATTTAACCGCTATCTGGATAGGCTATAGAATAATAATAGTGAAAAGAAGTGATAAAAGAAACATTAAGAGAGAAATAGTGATTAATATATTTTTTGTTTACTTTTTAATATTAATAAAATTAACTTATTTAAAAATGAATTTATGGGAATAGGCAATGCACTTTATAATGTTATCGGAAATATAGTGTTATTTATTCCAGTAGGATTTTTTATCCCTATGTTATTTAATAAAAAGAATAATATTTTATTAATAGCTTTATATGGATTTTTAGTATCATTAACTATTGAAGTAATTCAATTATTTACAGCCTTCAATTTAACTGATGTAGATGACTTAATATTTAATACATTAGGAGCAGTTCTGGGCTGTATTGTATTTAAAGTAATGTATAAAATTATCAAAAAGGGATATCTAAAAACATTATTAGACAATATTGCTAGTCCT
>CAKVNP010000369.1 GCA_934777095.1 uncultured Clostridium sp.
ATTATATAGGAGAAGAAAAAGGAAAATTTATTTCAGATTTTATGGGTATAGATGGCAGCAATGATGAAATAATTGAACAGCTAAAATCAAAGAATATCTCTTTGAGTGATTATATTGAAGGTATAAATGAATTGGTTAGAGTTAGAAAAATACTACAGCTTTTTAATGTTGATGAGGAATTTTATAGAATAAACCTAAAGATAATTAGAGGCTTGGATTATTATACAGGAACTGTGGTAGAAACAATTCTTCTTGGAAATGAGCAATATGGCTCAATTTGTTCAGGGGGAAGATATGACAACCTGGCAGAAAACTACACTAAGAATAAGTTGCCTGGTGTTGGTATATCTATAGGCTTAACTAGATTATTTTTTATCCTAAAAGAAATTGGCTTTATAGATAAATATCAAATCGAAGGTAATGAAAGCATATTGATTATACCTATTGGAGATACATTAGAGTATTGTGGAAAATTAATTGAAAGCTTAAAAGCTGAAGGAAAATGTGTGCAAATATATTTAGAAAACGATAAATTGAAGAAAAAGATGGATTATGCAAATAAATTAGGAATAGATAAAGTTATAGTAGTAGGTGAAGAAGAAATAAAAGATGAAAGCTTTTCAATAAAGGATATGAAAACAGGTACTGTAATGAAATATAAGATAAATAATTAGTTCTGAATAATGGGAAATTATGTTATAATATAACAAAATTATAGTTCTATTAAATGCAGGTAAAAAAGTATATGAATTTAAGTTTAATTGTAGAGCAATTCTATAAATAGAGGTATTAAGAGGAGAACAGATGAATAATAAAAACGAGAATTTAGATGATTTTTATGAAGAATTAAATAATAGATTAAAAGTGGATTGTAGTAAATGCTTTGGATTTTGCTGTATTGCATTATTCTTTTCAAAATCCGAAGGATTTCCCCAGGATAAAGAAGCGGGAAAACCTTGTATAAATCTTCAGGAGAATTTCTCCTGCTGTGTTCATGATAAATTGAAAGAAAAAGGACTTAAAGGGTGTATGACATACGAGTGCTTTGGTGCAGGACAGCAGACAGCTCAGCAGACTTATCAAGGCAAAAGCTGGCGAGAAGCAGGTGTAAGCGCAGAGGAAATGTTTGATGCATTTGTGCAGATGAGAAATATATATGAAATGATCTGGTATTTATCAGAGGCATATAGATTAGAAAAAAATAACGCTTATAAAAAAGAAATTAAAGAGATTATTCAGGAAACACTAAAGCTTACAGAACTAGCAGGTGATAAACTGGTTAAATTAGATTTAATTCCATATAGAATGAAAATTAATAAGACTTTATTTAAGACAAGTGAGGAAGTAAGGCAAAGATATATTAAAATTAAGGAGGGTAAGTTAAAATGTAAAAGGTTTATTGCTGGAAGACCTAATTTTATTGGTGAAGATTTAAAGAATAGAGATTTAAGAGGAGAAAACCTTAGCAGTGCACTCCTTATAGCAGCAGACTTAAGAAACATGGATTTAAGTGGTGTAGATTTTTTAGGCACAGATTTGCGAGATGCTGATTTACGTGGAAGTAATTTAACTAATACGATATATATAACTCAATTCCAATTAAATGCTGCAAAAGGAGATAAAAGCACTAAAATACCTCCAACATTGAAATACCCATCAAATTGGTAATAAAATAATAAAAAATTAGCTTGACCTTCACGCTGCGTAAAGGTATATATTAAATTTGTCAGGAGGTGAAAGCTATGGAATATAGCATTAAGAAGCTCAGTCAAATTGCTGGAGTATCTACAAGGACATTAAGATACTATGATGAAATTAATTTATTAAAGCCGGCAAGGATTAATTCATCAGGTTATAGGATTTATGGAGCAAAAGAGGTAGATAGGCTACAGCAGATATTATTTTACAAAGAGCTTGGTTTGAATTTAGACCATATCAAGGAAATAATTAATAATCCTAAGTTTGATAAAATTAGTGCATTAAAAGAGCATAAGCTTAAGCTTCTTGAAAAGAAAAAACAAATTGATATGCTTTTAGAAAATGTCAGTAAAACATTATTGGCAGTGGAGGGTGAAATAATTATGGATGACAAAGAAAAATTTGCAGGATTTAAAAGAGATGCTATAGAGAAAAATGAAAAAAAGTATGGTAAAGAAATCAGGCAGAAATATGGTGATGAGGTAATTGATAAATCTAATGAAAAATTTAATAATATGACTGAAGAGCAATATAATGAAGTAGAAGCTTTAGCAGCCCAAATTATAGAAACTTTAAAAAATGCCATGAAAACTAACGATCCATCATCAGATTTAGCACAAGAAGCAGCGGAGCTTCATAAAAAGTGGTTATGTTATTATTGGGAAAAATATTCAAAGGACGCTCATGCTGGAGTAGCACAGATGTATGTATATGATGAAAGATTTAAAGAATATTATGATAAGCATCAAGATGGAATGGCCGAATTTTTAAGAGATGCAATTTTAATCTATACAAGTAATAGTAAATAGAATAAAAAGGAACTAGCAATAGTTCCTTTTTTTCTGTGCTTTTTGTTTAATACTAAATGATTTTAGGATATAATAATTGGTACAAAACAGAAAGATAATTAAAATTAATATTTCAAAGGAGAAATAAATGATAAACGTAGAGGAAATAAAAGATTTGAGTGCTAAGGAATTATTAGATAAAGTATATGGAAAAAATCTTGATACTAAAAAAACTGTTCTTGAATATATTGAAATGATGAGGATATTAAAGCAAGAGGGGGTACCACAAGAGCTTATAGATGAAACTTATCATGTTAAAAATATAATTAAATAGATTTTTTTTAGCCATACACTTGTAAGAAAAGTGTGTGGCTTTTTTTAGTAAATAATGTATAAAAACTCTGTTGTCTACAAAACATATTATATATCTTTAGGATAAATAATTAAGGAGGAATATAAAATGG
>CAKVNP010000370.1 GCA_934777095.1 uncultured Clostridium sp.
TAAGCATTTAATTTCCCCCCTACAACTTCCATAAAGTATTCTTCTAATTTTTCTCCCTTGATTGCAATTTTATCAACTAAAATTCCATTCTTGGATAATGTTGAATTAATCATTCCACTTTGATCTAAGTGGGAATAAATTCTTATTTCATTATTAGCTAAGACCTCATAGTCATTTATACCAAATTCTTTTTCTAATAAAATAACTGATTTCTTTGTATCATCTACAATTAAATCAATATACTGCCTACATTTCTCAGCTAATTGCTTGGCAGTAATTTCTTCAATAAGCTTTCCATGCGAAATAATTCCGTAAGTAGTAGCTAATTCAGATAGTTCGCCTAAAATATGGCTGGAGATTAAGATTGTAATATCCTTCTCCCTATTTATTTTCTTTAATAATTCTCTTATTTCAATAATTCCCTTTGGATCTAATCCATTGATAGGTTCATCTAAAATAAGTAATTTAGGATTTCCTAATAGTGCATTAGCAATTCCAAGCCTCTGTCTCATTCCTAATGAAAAATCCTTAACCTTTTTCTTTCCTGTATCCTTTAGACCAACAAGATTTAAAACCTCATCTATAGATTCTTTATTAGGAATATTTCTAACTAGTCTAGAAACCTCTAAATTTTCTCTTGCTGTCATATTTGCATAAAATGCTGGTGATTCTATTAAACTACCAATAAACTCTCTCCCCTTATTAAGCTCCGCTTCACTGCTACCACCAAAAAGTTCAATTTCACCAGAAGTCTTATAAGCAAGACCAGTAATTAATCTAATTAAAGTAGTTTTACCAGCTCCATTCTGCCCGATAAAACCATATATATCACCTTTTCTAATTGTCATATTAACATTATCAACTGCTATTTGATCTTTATATTTTTTACTTACTTTATAAGTCTTCAATACTACTTCATTCATTTTTATCTGCCCTCCATTTTCTCTATGTTTTTATTCTATCTATAAGTCAATAAGATACCTTAAAGAAAATCTTAAGAAAGTATTAAGTTTGCGATATTATTAAAGCTTCAGAAACTATTAAATTTCGCTAAGAACTTCTATTATTATTTCAGCCAAGCATACTAAAAATTTATAACTCGCTAACGCTCAAACAATAAATTTTATTAACGTATGCTTTGCTTCAATAATAATGAGGTTCTAAAGCTTATTTAAATGTTTCTTTCGCTTTATAATATCTCTTTAATTTGATATAAGGTAAAAACTCCTTACGGAGTTTCTTTAAAATAAAAAGAAATTCAGCATAAGCTGAATTTCCTCATCAATTTATTATTCATAACTCATAATTCATAATTAAACAAACACTAGAAATTAAACTTTTTGATATTATTATTGAAATACTGTAGAAGAAATAATATTGAAGTTATTACTCCTACTACTAGATAAATCATTTCAATTGAGATAAATTGTGATACTACTCCTGTAATACATGAACCTATTGGTGCTGCGCATAATGTTCCTGCCACCATAATAGCTGCTGCTCTTGGCAGGTATTCCTGTGGAACATTTTTTAATAAGATTACTTGCAGTGGGAAATTAACTAACAATATACCAACTCCACCTATAAAACTTGCAACTGCAAGTGAAATATAAATGCCAGCAAGTGTTAAGTTTCCAAAGAAAGCTAAACTGAAATATGTTATGCCAAACATTACTCCACCTATTACAAACATATTTCTTCCGCCTATTTTTTCTTTAATCTTAGGTGCAAAGACAGTGCTTACTGTCATTCCTAATAATATTGCTATACTCATTACTGACATAGCGCTGCTTCCTGTATGAAGAACCTCTTCTACATATGGTGCCTGTAACGCATTATAAGGAGTAAATAAAGCATTGATCACTGCTGCAAAGACTATAATATTTAATATTAATCCATCATTTTTTACATATCTAAAGCCTTCTTTTAAATCAATAAAATAACTTTTTACAGTTAATTTATCATCAGTAGAAAGCGCCTCTTCTAATCTAATGCCTAAAATTAATAATCCACATATGATAAATGTTATTGCGTCAATAATTATAGCTGATCCTAAGCCAAACATTCCTATTAAAAACGGAGCTGCTGCTAAACCAATTAATTCTGTTACCTTTGTTCCTGCTGATGAAAATGCGGTACCATACTCTATCTTTTCCATTGGCAGTAATTTAGGTATTATTGATGTTGCTGCTGGCCCTCTAAATGATTCAAAAGATGAATTTAAAAAAGTAATAACATATAAATGCCAGGTTGCTAAATTTCCTGAAATAAATAATATTGCAATTAACGAAACGCAGATTCCTCTGCCAAAATCACAGATAGCCATAATCTTTTTATCAGTAATATACTTACATAACACTCCACTTATCATTCCAAAAATCAAATTAGGCAGCCCATTAACTGCAAATAAAGTTGCTACTAATAATGTTGACCCAGTAATTTGATATACCAGTAATGAAAAAGCTATAGTATCGATTCCATCGCCAAATCTAGATATTATTGATGATAATGTTTCTAATAAATAATTCCTTTCATTTATTAACGACTTATAGCCTATTTTTTCTTCTTTAACCTCTTCCATTTCATAATTCCCCCATTTGCTTATTGCTTTTTTCTCAATAAAACTATTTTATCATTTATTTCTTATTATTCAAATTTATGTAATATAATATTTTTCCCTAAATCAAAAAAATTCAGCCCTAAAGCTGAACTCCTCCATTAATTCATCATTCATAACTCGTCGATTATCGTAGATCACTTTTACTTTTAGAAACTCCCCAAGGAGTTTCTACCTTATAAAAAAATTAATGCAATAATTATTAGCGGACATTGCATTCGAAATATATTTTTAGAGTTTCATCTGCTATTAAGGTAAAATTGCGTTAAGTAAATACAGCTGTTTGAGCGAAGCGAGTTATGAATTTTTAGTATATTAAGC
>CAKVNP010000371.1 GCA_934777095.1 uncultured Clostridium sp.
ATACTGCACCATTATTGTATTTGTATATTTTTTCAGAAGCTGTTCCTGCATTGCTTCCCATAAACAATATATCACCTATTTCATCTTTACTTAAGCCTTTTTCCAATGATAAATTCAAAGGAAAATCATAAACAAGTCTGCTTGCTGTATGATCATTAAACTTGTATAAAGAATAAACATTATTTTTAGTCTTCCCTAATAAAAATATACCTTGGTTTGTTACTTCAATATCAGATATTTCTTCCACTTCTGTGCTTATTTCAAATGCATCTCCATTTTCCATCAGTTTCATCAGTTTTGAATTTCCCTGAAAATCCTTAATTAGAAATATTACTGAATCGCCAAAGGATTTTATATATGTTATAAAGCCTTCATTTATTTGATATAATAATTCTTCTTTTTCCGAAGAAACATCATAAACATAGATTCCTGCTGCCTTTGTTTCCATATCCACACCATAATAAGCAAGTTTTTCATCACCAAGCCAACCTACAAATTCACCTGAAATATATGCTTTATTTTTTAAATCACTGATGCTATTATTTGATAATTCTTTTATTTTAGGAGTTAAATACTCTCCTTTAGTAAAGTAAAATAAATACTTCCCAGCTGGTGACATAGAATAGCTGTACATATTATCTTCCTGTATCTCATACTCATCATCTTCACTTCTTACATATAGCTTAGAATCTAAAGTATAGATATATGTTCCTGATTCTAAATTACCTGCCAGAATATCTCTTGCATTTTCTATTTTTTCATCTTTATCTATATTAATATATTTATATCCATCATCCGTTTTCTCTTTAAATGAGCCTAAATTCAATTCAATTTTTTCGCTTAAATTTTTCTTACTGCTACATCCCATAAAAACAGTACATATTGCCATAGAAATAGCTAATGCACAATAAGACCATCTATTTTTTTTCATTTTACATTCCTCATTAATCTATCTTAATTTCATATCATTTATATTGCCAAAAAATTATCAGAACTACTCATAATCTTAATATTTTTTTACGTAAGCTTGTCCTTAAACTCTTCTTTTTCCATGGATGTTCTGTTATCCTTTTACATTATAATAGATATTTAACATTTCTGCGACAAATATTTTTATTTTTTATCCACTTTTTTTCTTACATATAATCCTTTAACTCATTGTAAAAATAACAAAAAAAATGATATACTTACCTTAGCCAATAACTTATAGAAAGGATGACAATTATGGCATTAGATGGTATCTACTTATATAGTTTAGTTAATGATTTAAAAAAATCAATATTAAATGCAAAAATAGATAAAATAAATCAACCAGAAAAGGATGAAATAATCTTAACAATAAGAAAAGACCGTAAAAACTTAAAATTATTAATTTCAGCTTCTCCAAAATATCCTAGAATACATTTTACAGAGGAAGCAAAAGCTAACCCTCTGCAAGCACCTATGTTCACTATGGTTTTAAGAAAATACCTTATAGGTGGAAGGATCATAAATATAGAGCAGGTTGATAATGATAGATTAGTTAAGTTTTATGTAGAATCATCAGATGAATTAGGTTTTAACAGCGTATATATCTTACTAGTGGAAATCATGGGACGCCATAGTAATATCACTTTAATAAGAGAACGTGATAATAAAATAATGGATTGTATCAAGCATGTAGGAGCGGATGTAAATAGTTATAGGCTTCTTTATCCAGGAATAAGCTATACTTATCCTCCAGCTTCTAATAGATTAAATCCATTTTCTTTTAGTCAAGAAGATTTCAATAACTTTTTAGACGATAATAATCTTGAAATTAATGAAAATATTTTTTCATCAGTATTTACAGGGATAAGCAAAACTTTATCTAAAAGCCTTTATGCTTCAATAAATAAAGAAAATGTATCAACTGATGAAATATATAATTCAATATGTTCATTTATAAATAATCTGCCAGAAATGTTAGATTATAAAATATATACTAAAAATAATGAATTTGTTGATTTTTACTGTACTCCACTTGTTAAATATGAAGAAAGCTGTTCATCAATTTCTTTTGATAATCCAAGCAGTTTATTAAATGAATTTTATCTAAAGAAGGATAAACAGGAACGTTTAAAAAATCGTTCAATAAATCTGCAGAAACTTCTGCATACAAACATTGAAAGATGTCTTAAAAAGGAAGAAAAACTTAATGCAGCTTTAGTTAAATGTCAGGATAAAGAAAATGCTAGAGTATACGGTGACCTGCTTACTTCATTTATCTATAGCTTTAAAAAAGGTGATGAATCAATTACCTTACAAAACTTTTATTCTGAAAATTATGAAGATGTGAAGATTCCTTTAGATCCAAATAAAACTCCTTCAGAAAATGTTCAAATGTATTACAAGAAATATAATAAGTTAAAGAAGTCTGAAGAATCAGCAATTGAACAGCTAGAGAAAAATAGCGAAGAACTTGAATACTTAAATTCTGTTCTTACTAATATTCATAATGCTGAAAATTATATCGAAATTAACGACATTAAAAATGAATTAATGGAAACTGGCTATATCAGAAAGAGAAAGACTGGCAAAAACGATAAAAAGACTAAAGCTTCTAAGCCTTTACATTTTATTTCTTCTGAAGGCATTGATATATATGTAGGTAAAAACAATATTCAAAATGATTATTTATCCTTAAAATTTGCCAATAAAAATTATATGTGGATGCATACTAAAAACATTCCAGGCTCTCACGTTATCATCTGCTCTACTGATGTACCAGATAATACTTTAGTGGAAGCCGGCACTTTAGCAGCTTATTACAGCAAGGCACAGAATTCTACTAAAGTTGCTGTTGATTATACTTTAGTTAAAAATCTAAAAAAACCTGCAAATGTCAAACCAGGAATGGTAATTTATCATACTATTTACTCACTATATGCAGAACCAAGCGA
>CAKVNP010000372.1 GCA_934777095.1 uncultured Clostridium sp.
ATATCATCCAACATCTCGTATTCTGAGCATGGTAAAAACTCTTGATAAATTCTATCCCAAGTATCAGATATACATTTTCCATCTTCCCCATGGCATTTAAATACTGCCCAGATTGTAGGTTTAACTTCCCATAGCTTAAATCCCTCTGGAATTTCTTCTCCATCATATTCTTTACCTATGCCATATTCAAAATACTGACTTTCTTTTGATAAGGGAGCACAAATACCATAAGTATCTTTATCCCCGCAATACCTATTAAGCACCTCAAATGTGTCGTCATTAAGACACCTAGTCCAAAATCCTGGAATCTCCTGGTCATTTCTATCACCAGCTACTTCATTATTAAATTTTTCAACCTTAGCTAATACATTAAAACTAGCTTTTTTTTCAATCCTGTAATCCATAAGAGTACCACCTTCCAATTTAACTTTTATTATAAGGCGATTAAAAGATTTTAGATTTCCACCATGATGCTTTACTACATTAGGCGTAACACCATGAAAACGTACAAAGGCTTTAGTAAAGCTTTCTACTGATTCATATCCATATTTCATTGCTACCTCAATTACTTTATTATTTGATATGGCAATTTCCTGCCCAGCCATAGAAAGCCTTCTATTTCTGATATATTCATTAGGTGTAAATCCTGTAATCATACTAAAATATCTATGAAAATTGTAGCTGGACATATATACATGCTTTGCTGCATCTTCATAATTAATTTTTTCTAGTATATTATCTTCCATATAGTCTATAGCATCTTGTAAGCTTCTAATCCAATCCATTTATCTTCACCTCATGATTAAATTGTACTTTTTTATATCAGGCAGTTCCTATCCTAGTTTGCTTTACTTTGTCCTAAATTCACTTTTCTTCTTTCCATCTTCTGCATTGCTCTATTTTAAGACTAGAATCATACCCTTCTCCCTTTCCCATATTACTTAACATTTCACATGGAAAGCTTGTACATTCACCACAAAAATTTAAGTTTTTCCCCTCACAACACGACTTCACTTTACACTCTCCACCCCAAAATGGTACCTTAATCTCAGTACATCCTAAACAATTAACCTCTTCTTTTTTACTACAACTGCTGCAGCATACTCCACATCTTGATTCAAACATTTAAATAACCCCTTTATATTATAAAAATAATCTATTACTTTAAAATAAATTCTAATTGGCAATCATAAGGTTCAGCCTCTGTTAATTCTTTATTATATTCTAAAGCTTCAATACAGCCCATAGCTTTGTAAAAGGCTTGTGATTCCTCTGATGAATGAGCTGAAATATATAATTTTTCTGCCCCCATTTCTTTTGCTGCTGCTGAAATCTTTTGGAATAATATCTTACCAACACCCTTTCCTCTGCTTTCAAATGATATATGAATTGATGAAAGCTGTAAGTATTGATTTTTACTACCAAAGAATGAATTTTCTACTGAAGCAAAACCAATTAATGCTTTATTTTCAAAAGCACCAATGACAGTCCCACCCGTTTTAATAGTATTAATTAAACATTTAACTAAAAACTGATACTCTTCCTTGGTCCACTGTTCAATAAATGGTACATCTTCTAAAACCCATTTACCCTCACGCTTACGCCAGCATTTTTTTACTTCTTGATATCTATTAAATTTGCTAAATAATTCTATAGTCAGTTCGTCATCATTAATTTTTCTGTATATTATATTGTCCACTACTACTCCTACTTTCTCTCTATATTTTTCTTTTTCTCATAAAAAGCACGTTTATATATCTTAAATTCCTCTTCTGAAAGGCAGCTCTTACATTGTTGCTCCATAATATCACTTTGCTTCAACATTTCATCAATTTTGCTACAAGGATATTTTTCACATTCCTTACATCCTGCTACTGAATTTTCAATAGTACAAGCTAATATGCCATACCTACATTTATTTCTTGTACCGCATCCATTACATTTTATTTCTTCTGGTGATACTATACTGTCACGCCAGCCAAACTTATGCCATAACTTAGCAACTGCTTCTAGCTCTTCTGTTGTCTTTGCATTATATCTAGGACATACACTGCAGTCATCACCACATACAGTAATTATGGGCATTCTTTTTTCATAAAGATATAGATAAAACCCATTTCTATCACTTCTTGGTTCTGTTTCACCTATTTTTTTATACCCTAACTTTTCATAAAAATGATGATTACGATAATTTTTGTATGGAGTATCAAGCCGCCAGATCTTTGCATCTGGAAATTCCTCTTCCAAAAACTTTATTGCCTTAGCCCCTAGCCCCATATTTTGATGCTCTTTATCGATATAAATCCCACCAATCCAATATTCACCATTTCCTTGATTACAGCAGGTCATTCCCCCAACTATTGTACCATCTAACACCATTTTATATATTGGATATTTACCTATGGCACCTATTAGCGATTCTAAATCATCATATCCTGTAGGCCCAAAGCCATAAGTATTAACATCCTCTGCAAATGCACTCTTTTTCACTTTTATTAATTCTTCAGCATCATTTAGATCAATTTTTAAAAATTCTAACATCTAATTCTCCTTATTCTTAATAAATTTCCTTTGCATCCCTTGGTAATTTTCTTATATCATTAATAAACTTAAAGCTTCTTGCTGCTTCTGCATAATTATATTCATAACCCAATTTTTCTCCTACTATAGGAGCAATTTTATTATAAAGTTCAGCAGCTGTAATAAGGGCTGACCATGAGCTTTCATAATTGCTCATATCAAAGGTGCTCATTAATTTATTCCATATATCATCATCAACATATTCTTTTAAAAATTTATCAGCTTTTCCTAAGCTTATCTTAAAATCAGTGTTAATGCCTACATACCAGGAGATCATCAGCATTAAATTCTGCCTTATATAATTATTCATAGTTTCTATGCTATATAATATTTCTTC
>CAKVNP010000373.1 GCA_934777095.1 uncultured Clostridium sp.
GGCTTAGATAGTTTTCCACTTTTAGCAGTACCAATGTTCATCTTTTCAGGGATACTAATGGCTAGAGGAGGAATATCTAAAAGGCTTTTCAATGTTTTTTCATATTTCTTAGGAAAATTTACAGCGGGGATCCCCTGCGCAGTAATCGTTACTTGTCTTTTTTATGGAGCAATATCAGGTTCAGCTCCCGCAACGGTTGCAGCGGTAGGAAGTATGACGATACCTTTCCTATGCGAGCTAGGATACGATAAAAAGTTTGCGACAGCGATTGTAGCAGTAGCTGGAGGCTTAGGAGTAATAATACCTCCTAGTATACCTTTTATAATGTATGGTACTACTACAGGAGAATCAGTAAGTAAGTTATTTATTGCGGGAATAATTCCAGGAGTTATTATCGCAGCTTTATTAATGATATATTCTATATTTTATTGTAAGAAGTACGGTGAAGATAGAGAAAAAATAAATAATGTAACAAATGAATTAAGAAAAAATGGTTTAGTACAATTACTTAAGGAAAGTTTTTTTGCATTACTTTCACCAGTAATAATTTTAGGCTGTATTTATTCAGGAATAGCATCACCAACAGAAGCAGCAGTAATTTCAGTGTTTTATGCTTTAATACTTAGTATATTTGTTTATAAAAGTATTAAAGTAAGAGAAATATTTGATGTATGTGTTGAAACTATTAGGACATTTGCACCAATATTGTTTATCTTAGCGGCATCGGTTGCTTTCTCAAGAGTGTTAACCTTAATGCAGGTTCCACAAATAGTTAGTGAATGGATCTTACATAACTTTAGTAATAAAGTAGTTATTTTACTAGTAATTAATGTTGTTTTATTAGTAGTAGGAATGGTGATGGATACTACACCAGCAATACTTATTTTAACGCCAATATTACTTCCAATAATTAAAGCCATAGGGGTTGATCCAATCCAATTTGGGGTAATAATGATTGTAAATTTAGCAATAGGATTTATTACACCGCCAATAGGAATAAATCTATTTGTGGCAAGTTCATTAACAGATGTACCAGTAATGGAAATAGCTAAAAAATCTATTCCAATGATTATTTGTTTTTTAATTGCATTATTGCTATTTACGTTTATGCCATCAATAAGCTTAATGCTATTATAAAAAAATAGGTAGGTGAATTATGAAAAATAAATACAGAAGAAAAAGTATATATGGATTAATTGGAGCAACGTTATGTTTACTTTTAAATGGCTGCAGTAAGGTTAATAATGATAATCAGGTGCAAACTTATGCATGGCCAATTGCTACTGCAAGTCCAGAGGATACAGTTACTCATATATTAGCTGAGAAATTTGCAGAAGAAGTAAAGGATCTTAGTGAAGGGAAAATGGTTATACAAGTATATTCTAACAGTGTTTTAGGAGGAGATAGAGAACTATTAGAAAGCTGTAAGGACGGGGATATTCCTTTTGTGGTACAGAATACAGCACCACAGGTTTCTTTTATTAAAGAAGCTGCTATTTTTGATCTTCCATGTGTATTTTCTAATATGGAACAAGTAAGAGAAGCAGTTGATAATGAAGATTTTTTATCAGCTATGAAGGAAGCGTATAAGGATGCGGGATATCAGTTGATGGGATATGCAGATCAAGGATTTAGAGTAATGTCTAGTAATAAAGCTGTAGAAAATATGAGTGATTTTAAGGGACAAAAGATAAGAACTATGGAAAATCAATACCATATGTCTTTTTGGAGAGGAATAGGTGCTAGTCCGACACCAATGACATTTAGTGAAGTTTATATTGGTTTACAGCAAAATACTATTGATGCGCAAGAAAATCCATATGAAGTAATAGTATCTAATAAGTTATATGAACAGCAGAAATATATTATAGAAACAAATCATTTACCACATTTAATCTCACTTATAATAAGTGAAGAATTTTATAAAGAGTTAAATGATGATGAGAAACAAATAATTGATAAGGCAGCAAAAGCAGCAATAGAATATGCGAGAAATGCTTCAGATTCAAGAATTGCAGAGAAGATAAATGTCATTGTTGAAAATAATACAGAAATAATTGAAATATCAGATCAGTTAAGAAATGAAATGATTAATGCTAATACGGAAACGTATAATAATATACGAGCTATAGTAGGTAATGAGCTTGTAGATTTATATATAGGGCAATAGGTAAACGGGAAGTTTTATAGAATAATTTGTAAAATTATTCAAAATAGTTCATAATAGAAATAATACTATTTAAATGAAAAAATGGGGGGCTATTATGAGAATTGTTATTGTAGGCTTAGGTGTTATTGGTGGAGGGTATGCCATGGCATTAAAAAAAGCTGGTTACAAAGATGTTTTTGGGATTGATACTAATGAAAACACTATAAAAAGGGCTAAGGAAATGGGAATAATTAAAGAAGGCTATTTAAATGGCCAAGAAATAGTGAGTCAAGCTGATTTAATTATTTTGAGTATTTATCCTGATCATATTAAGGATTTCATTGTTGAACATAAGAATAATTTTAAACCAGGAGCTATTATAAATGATGTGACTGGAATAAAGGGATTATTTATAAAGGATATTTTAGATATATTACCTGATAATGTTGATTTTGTCTTCGCTCATCCAATGGCCGGTAGAGAAAAGAAAGGCATAGAATACGCTTCGGATAAAGTATTTATAGATGCAAATTATTTAATAACGATAACTGCAAAAAATAAAGAGGAAAATTTAAAGACTATAGAAGCTTTAGCTCATGAAATGGGATTTAAAAGAATTAAAAGAATTACTCCAGAGTTTCATGATGAGATGATAGGTTTTACAAGCCAACTTCCTCATGCAATGGCTGTAGCATTAATAAACAGCGATATTGAAGGGCGAGATACAGGAAGCTTTATAGGAGATAGTTATCGAGATCTTACTAGAAT
>CAKVNP010000374.1 GCA_934777095.1 uncultured Clostridium sp.
GCTGAAATTGCAGCATTGGCCCATGATATGGCTAAAAATATGAAATCAGAAAATTTAAAAGAATTAATTGATAAAAATAATATTCAATTATCAATAGATGAGGAAAATACAAAAGAATTATGGCATGCCATAGCAGGTCCTATATTGGCAAAAGAAGTATTTGAAATAGATGATAACGAAATACTTAGTGCTATGAGATGGCATACTACTGGAAAAGAAAATATGACCAGCTTGGAAAAAATAATATACCTAGCTGATTTAATTGAGCCTTCAAGAAAATTTGAAGGAGTAGATAGATTGAGAGAAATCTCTGAAAAGGACTTAAATCTAGCCGTTTTAGAAGGGTTGACCCATACAACAGAATATTTATTGAAAAAGAATCAGCCCATAGATATCAATTCAATGAAGGCTAGAAATTATCTGTTATATACTAAACAAAATATATAAATACTTAATTTATTTTTGAGCGAGGTAAGGGGTATGGCAAATAGAAAGAATAGAGATAGTGGGAAAAAAGCTGTTAACTCTAATTCTAATATGAATAGCCCGAGGGCGGAACTAGAGAGAAAGAGGGCATATAAAAAGAAGAAAAAAAGAGAGCAAGATATTAAAAGAGCTATATTAGCTTTTATTATATTAATTGTATTATTAATTGGGTTTGGCGCTATATATTTATTTTCTTTTATTTCAGGATTAAATACAGAGAATTTATCAGGTGGATATGCACCTGATAAAAATCAACCATTAAATATTTTAATTCTAGGTATGGATATTGGTGATGCTGAGCAATCAGAAAATGAAGCTATTAGAAGAACTGATACTATGATGGTATTTAATTATAATCCTAATACTGATAAGGTAAATATAGTATCTATTCCTAGAGATACTTTAATAGAAGTCGATGATGCCTATGATGCTTATGGAAATTCAATTCCTTATTGGAAGATGAATGCAGCATATGCATTGGGCGGTGAAGATGAAGTTATTAAGCAGGTTCAAAATCTTTTAGAAGTAGATATTAATTATATAGTGGAAATTAACTATCAAGCATTTAGAAGTATTATAGATGCCATTGGCGGAATTGAAATGGAAATACCATTTGATATGAAGTATGATGATGATGGGCAGGATCTTCATATTGATTTTAAAGGTGGAGAAACAGTTCTTTTAGATGGTAAAAAAGCTGAAGAATTTATCAGATGGAGAAAAAATAATGATGGTACAGGATTTATTAATGGTGATTTAGGAAGAATAGAAAATCAGCAGAAATTTATCAGTAAAGTTATTAATAAAGTTACTAGTCCTTCTATTATTTTTGATATTCCAGACATATTAAAAGCAATTGAACAAAATGTAGTAACTAATATGAGTGGCGGTAAGATTGTTTCCTATGCTTTAAAGGCAGTCAAGAACTCTGGAGTAACTATGTCGACACTTCAAGGCTACGATGAAATAATTTATGAACAGTCTTTTTTAATTGTAGAAAAGGAAGCAAACCAAGATATTATTAATTCTTTAAAAACAGGAACAGCTCCTTCTATATCACGAAGTAATTATAATATTTTACTTTTAAATGGAACCGGCATAAATGGATTAGCTGGAAACTATAAAGCTGATTTAATGAATATTGGATATAGTAATATTGAAGTGGGAAATGCAGAAGAAACAGAAAAATCTATAATATTATGTAATGATTCAGAGCTTTCAGATTTATTAGAAAGTGATTTAGGAATAAAGAAGATTAAAACTGCAGCTAATGAAGAGTATGCAGATTATGATGCAGTAATCATACTTGGATCTAATTATGATCAATAAATAATAGCTGAATAAGGCTAAAAAGAAGTCCAGATAAAGAAGATTTATGCTGGATTTCTTTTATATTAATTTAATAGGAGAATCAGAAATGAGTACTTTAGAAAAAAGCGTAAGTAAAGATTATGAAGGCAGAAAGATAAGAGAATATTTAAAAGAAGAAATGGGGTTGTCAACAAGATTTATAAATAGAGCCTCTATAGATAAAAGAATAATAGTTAATGGTACAGCAGTTAGAATGAACTATGTATTAAAGGATAATGATCAGATAGTAATTAATTTGGCAAGGAAGGAAAGCCAAAATGTTACGCCAGAAAAGATTGAATTAGATATAGTTTATGAGGATAATGATATTATTGTAATTAATAAGGGTCCTAATATGGTTGTTCATCCAACAAAAAGATATCAATCAGGAACATTGGCTAATGGTTTATTATATTATTTTAAAGAAACAAATCAGGATTGTATCGTAAGACTGGTAAGTAGATTAGATATGGATACTTCAGGATTAATCATAGTTGCTAAAAGCCAATATGCTCATATGAGGCTTTCTAATGAAATGCAGCAAAATAATATAAAAAAGAGATATCTTGCAGTGGTACATGGGAACTTTGAGGAAAAAGAAGGCACTATTGATCTTCCCATATATAGACCAGAAATTCCAGGAGCTTTAGCCAGAGTAGTTGATGAGAGAGGGCAGAGAAGCATTACACACTATAAAGTAATAGAAAGCTTTGAAGGAGCAGATTTAGTTGAATGTTTATTAGAAACAGGAAGAACGCATCAAATTAGAGTACATATGAAGGCTATGGGACATCCTATTTATGGTGATACTTTATATGGGGAAACAGATGATAGTGATCTTATTTCAAGACAGGCTCTTCATGCATATGGACTTAATTTTAAATCTCCTAGAACAGAAGAAGAATTAGTATTAAGAGCAGAGCTTCCTAAGGATATTAAAGAACTGATTAAAATATTAAAATAATCATTAAATTAAAAGAATATTCGTAAAATTTTTAATATTAAGCAAAAAACTACTTAAATAGTAAATAGTGGTATAATTAAAAATGAAATACATATTTACAATATAAAGT
>CAKVNP010000375.1 GCA_934777095.1 uncultured Clostridium sp.
TCCTTACCCTAATAATGAAAATGATTACAAGGATTACGATAACTGCCAAAGCTGGAATAAATAATTTATTTGAAGCTAGTGAGATAATAGTATCTTTAATTTCATCTTGGGCAGTGTATTCACGGCTAAGCCCACTAGCTAAATCAATGGTACCATAATTTTGTCCATTTACTAGAAGTGAAGCATTATTAAATAAAATATCACCTTTATTTATTGAAATAGCAGAATAATTTCTAGATGGAAAATCTACATCAATATCTACCTCCTGCTTAACATCGGATGATGAAAAGGTGTAATACACATCTTTTGTAGCAAGAAGTGGTATTATTACATCTGAAGATAAATTATATTCACCGATCTTATCACCTTCAGAAACTATTTTTTTTGTTTTATAATTTGCAAATCCCCATTCAAATAAGGGGCCAACATTTCCATAAAGAGCAGCTTTATCATCTGCATTTAAAAATGAAGCAATAAGAAGCTGATCACCTTTTTTGGCTGCTGCAACATAAGTATGATTTGCTTCTGGAGTATATCCAGTCTTACCACAGTATAAGTTATCATAAACAAATTCAGGGTAATTTACTAAGGCATACGTGGCTGCCAGACAGTTATTTTGGTTTACAGCCCATTTTTCACTTCCATCAGAATAAGGGTTTTTTTCGTATTTATATTCTGAAGTACTAGATATTCTGATAAAATCATCATATTTTAAAGCATATTGAAGTATTAAAGCTAAGTCATGAGCGGTAGTTAAGTGTCCTTCATCATGAAGTCCACTTGGATTTTTAAAGGTTGTGCTGGTAGCACCTATTTCATGAGCTTTTTCAGTCATCATTTCTGCGAATTTCTCTGTAGACCCGGCTACATATTCAGCTAATGCCACTGCTGCATCATTGGCAGAAGGTAAAAGTAATGCATATAAAAGCTCCTTTACTGTATAAACTTCACCTTCTACAACTCCTATGGCAGAACCATCAGTGTAAGGTGGATTTTCACCGATTTTAACCTTTTCATCTAATGATACATTTTCAAGAGTGATAATTGCTGTCATTACTTTAGTTGTAGAAGCAGGTTCAAATTTTACATTTGAATTCTTTTCATAAAGTACTTCGCCAGTATATCCATCCATTAAGTATACACCTTGAGGATTTAATTCAGGTAAATAGTTTGTATCAGCAAATATTTTAATTATATTTAAATTTACAATAACTATTAATAAATATAGCGTTAATATAATTTTATTTTGATGTTTTTTCATAATAATCTCCCATAATATTCATATATCACTAATAATTTTATCAAAAAAATATTAATATGGCTATTAAAATAGAAAAAATACCCACATACATAAGAATAAAAATAACTAATTTGTTAATAATTCATATGAAATAGTAATAATAGGAGATAGTTAAATGGATAAAATTAAGGATAAAAAAATAGTTGGCTTAATTATATTATTAGTAATAGTAATTTTATTATCAGTAATTACTTACATAAAAAATAAACAGTATATTTTTAAGGATGAATATAAAGATAATATTTTTGTGGAGGAAGAAACTAACGAGGAACGTGAAGAATTAGCTGAAAATAATAAAAAGGAAATTTCTAAAGAAGAAGCAAATAAAATAGTGGTTGAAATCAAGGGAGAGGTAGTTAACCCAGATGTATATGAAATGCCAGAAGGAAGTATAATTAAAGACTTAATTGAAAAAGCTGGTGGATTAAAAGATGGGGCATCAGTAGATAACATAAATAGAGCGGAGCAATTACATAATCATCAGCTTGTAATTATCGGTGATAAAGTAACAATTAATAATGAGGGAGCTGCTCAGGGGGAAATAAGTAAAAGCGATAATTCATTAATCAATATAAATACTGCTTCAGCAGATGAGCTTGAAAATATACCAGGTATAGGTGCAGTAAAAGCAGAAAGCATAGTTTCCTACAGAGAGGAAAATGGTGATTTTAAAGCTATTGAGGACATAATGAATGTAAGTGGCATTGGTGAGAAAAGCTTTGAAAAGATAAAGGATAAAATTACTTTATAAATATTAATTTTATGCATTATGCTATGTGAATTTTATTGGAAAAATCGGATATTTTCTTTTACTAAGGATAATTCAATGATATAATGAAGTGAATTAAATAATAAGTACTAAAGATATTTGGGGAGAGAAAAATGAAAAAACAAATTATTACATTATTATTAGCTGGTACATTAAGTGTATCCATGGTAGCTTGCACAAGTGGTAATAATGAAAGCGATAAAGCAGATAATGCTAAGGAAACGATTGAAGAAACAAATGAATTATCAGTGCAGTTAAAGGGGAAATTCAACAAGGACTATACAAGGGATGAATTATCAGAAATGAATGATGAAATAACTGAACGAATTGAGAATACTTGTGTGATTTATGGGCTAGAAGAAGATTACGAAACAGAAGAAAAGATAACAGAAGAAAATGGATTATCTGTTAATGATAATTACATATACTTAGATATTGAAAATCCTGAATCAAATAGATTAGAGAGCATGTATTATGGGTTTAAGCAATATGGATCAGACTTAGCATCAGGACAACTTATTATGAAATTAGGATTTAACTTAGATAATAAGGCTATCTTAAAAGATGGAGAATTTTCATTTGCGCATACATCTATGTCAACATTCTCAGAAGCTTTTACTGGCAGAGAGGATAGAGATTATACTAAATTAAATAAGCAAATATATGAAATAATAAAAAGTGGTGATTCTTTTGCAAAGATTGAAAATAATCTTTATGGTGCATTAGAAACTATCACAATCACTGACGGATATTTATTATATAAAATAGAAACTAAAGAATATGACTTTAAAAATATAGATAATAATTTATAGCATAAAACATTTAAGAAAGTTTATGGA
>CAKVNP010000376.1 GCA_934777095.1 uncultured Clostridium sp.
TTTCTTCTGGTACCTGCTTTTGGTTAAAGGTTAACGTAAGTACATTTGATAATGATAAAGATAACATAATTAATAATCCACCAAAGGCAAAAACTGCTGCCATGGCATAATTATTTATCTTAATAAATCCTAATACAGACATTAAAATAACACCTGCTATCATTGGATAATATGTATAATGTACTTTTTTTATGGAAAACATCTTTGGCTTTACACTAATCCAAAACCCACCTAAGATCATTCCTAGTACACAAATTGCTTCAACAACACCATAAATTTCAGCTGAAAGTCCAAGTACTATATTTATAAAATAAGGCGCTACTATTGATAAAATAGGGACCAAGAATATATTACCAAAGGCATAAGAAATTATTATGCTAAGTACAATTCTTTTTTCCTTCTTTAAGTAAATAAAGCTCTCCTTCATATCAGCAAATGATTTTACTAATAATCCAATTACTGTTCTTTTACTTTCAATATCTTCATTTTTTACTGCTACATCTGGTATATCTAAGAATAATTCCATTATTGCAGATACTAAAAAGCTCACTGCATTTATTATAACAATAACCTTTATCCCTAATAACCCATAAAGAACTCCTGCAAGTATTGGTCCAGCAAAGTTTACTATAGAGCCTACTTGATTTATTATTCCATTTGCTGAAGTTAGATTTTCTTCATCTACAATTTGAGGAATTGATGATGTTACTGCTGGTCCATATAATGTTGCACAAATAGAAAGCATAAACATTACAATAGCAACTATATATTGATGATCTGCTCCCTTTAAAAGAATACAAGCATAACCACCGATTAATGCTGCACAAAAGAAATCTAAAGCAACCATTATCTTCTTTCTATTTACATTATCGGAAAGCATTCCTGAAATAGGTGCAAATATAATATAAGGTATCGTAGATATTGCTAGTATTTTGGCAAATGCTGCTGTACTACCGGTAAATTCTAATAAATATAAAGACATACTAAATCTTTGAATTGCATTTCCAAAAAGCGAAATTATCTGCCCTATTACTATTATGATAAAGTTTTTATTTTTCATTATTCCTCCCTTAAAAGTTCATATTCAGTACAAATTGGATATTCTCCATTTTCACTAAGCTCAAGGCTGGCATCTATACCATATATGTCTTTTAATGTTTCCTTAGTAATTACATCTTTCGGTCTTCCTTGGCAGACTAATTTTCCCTTTTTAAGTCCTATGATATTATCTGCAAATCTACATGCATTATTTAATTCATGTAAAACTATAATTACTGTAATATTTTTTTCTTTATTTAGTTTTTGAAGTACTTCTAATACTTCAAGCTGATAAGACATATCTAAATAAGTTGTAGGTTCATCAAGCATAATAATTTCAGTTTCTTGAGCAAGCGTCATTGCTATCCAGGCTCTTTGTCGCTGTCCGCCTGATAAATTTTCTACTTCCCTATCAGCAAATTCAGTTAAACCAGTCTCTTTAATAGCCCATTCAATCACTTCTTTATCATGACTATTAAGTCCTCCTACCATCTTTTGATGTGGAAAACGTCCAAAAGCCACAAGTTCTTTTACTGTAAGTCCACTTGGACATACTGGTCCTTGTGGAAGAAAAGCAACTTCTTTAGCTATATCTTTTTCTTTGATTTGTTTAATATTTTTATCATTAATGAAAATATCACCATTTTTCGGCTTGTTAATTCTAGCAATAGTTTTTAAAAACGTTGATTTTCCACAGCCATTAGCTCCTATTATTATGCTAATTTTACCTTTTGGAAAAGAAATGCTTAAATCCTCAATAATAGTATTATTTTCATATGCTACTTTTAAATTTTTTACACTAATAGCTTCCATAAGATTATTTCTCCTTCATCATTAAATAAATAAAATATGGTACTCCAAATATTGACACTGTTATTCCTACCGGTATTTCAATTGGAGAAAATAAGTTTCTTGAAACTGCATCTGCAATAAGCATGATTATTACACTTATTACTGCTGAAATTGAAATAAAGTTTTTATGATAAGGACCAACTAATTTTTTTGCAATATGTGGAGCTATAAGCCCTAAAAATCCTATATTTCCGGCAAAACCTGTTGCTGTTCCTGCTAAAATAACTGCATAGCTTAAAAACTTCTTTCTTTCCTTTTCTATATTTAAGCCTAATGATATTGCTAATTCATCAGAAAGATTTAAAACATCTAGCTTTTTATAGTTTAGTAATACTATAGTAAACATTACTAATACTATAGGAATTATTACTTTAGCATAGCTCCAGCCTGCTCCCCAAAGACTTCCTGATGTCCAGACAAGTACCCTGTTATAATCTCCTACACCACCTCTAAAAGTGAAGAAAGTTATAAAAGCATTAAGGCCTGCATTTAAACCTATTCCAATTAATAATAATCTTTTAGGTTTTACTCCGTTTCTACTAGAAAGCATATAAATAATAAATGATGATACCGATGCACCTATAATAGCTATAAATGGCAGGACAAAAATTGATAATGTACCTAATTCGCTATAATATTGGCCAGTTGAATATGTAATAAATAATACTGCTGCTACTGCTGCACCTGCATTAATCCCAATTATTCCTGTATCCGCTAAATCATTTTTAGTTACAGTCTGTAATATTGCCCCTGCAGTAGATAAAGCAACTGCCACACAAAGGCCCACTAAAAGTCTTGGCAGCCTAATTGTTAATATTGCTGTATTTTGCAGCTTAGTTCCATTTCCTAATAAAGTATTAATCACTTCCATAGGTGAAACCCGATATGTACCCCAGCATAAAGTAACTCCAAAAGAGATTACTAATAAAGCCAATAAAACTAGCAAAACTATTTTAAATTTATTTTTCTTCATTATCCTCTCTCCTTTCTAGCTACTGCAATAAAGAATGGTATCC
>CAKVNP010000377.1 GCA_934777095.1 uncultured Clostridium sp.
GTGTGGGAGAGTAGAACGTCGCCAGGTTAGCTATGAAGGCTTAAGTTTTAGGACTTAAGCCTTTTTTGTCGTATAAATAAACAAAAAAAGTTATCCACTAATCATAAAAATATATCCACAAAAATAAAATGTAAAATGTTAATAATGTAGACAAGCTTAAAAATTGATATCTATATTTTTAATGGTACATTTTAAATCTTAATAATATACCCAAAAATGTAATAATATGATAAAATTTACAATGAGAGGTGGATGAAATGAAGAAAAAAATAGCGAATTTATTAGTAGTAATACTTTTACCAGTAATGTTATTGGCAGCATGTAGCAGTAACAATGAAGAAAAGGCAAAAACAGGGGAAGATAATAAGTCATCAGTTGGCGAAAAAAATGATGTAGTAGAAGAACAGGTATATACCTTAATATGCCCTGATGGATTACCTGCAATAGCAACAAGTAAATTTATTAATGACGCGGGAAATGTAGAAGGTGTAACTTTAAATGCAGCAATTCAAGAAAGTACTGATTTATTATTATCAGAATTTATGAAAGGTGAAGCTGATTTTGCAATAGTTCCATCTAACTTAGCGTTACAGGCATTAAAAAAAGAACTAGATTATAAGGTTGTAGGAACAATTGGCTGGGGATCATTATATTTGGTTACAACAGGTGATGAAACTGAAATATCTCAATTAGCAGGCAAAGAAATATATAACACAGGTAAGGGTCTTACCCCAGATATAGTATTTAAAGAAATATTAAATAATAATGGATTAACTGAAGATGATGTTACTCTTTCTTATGTAGGAGCAGCTTCTGAATTAGCACCGATGGTATTATCAGGACAAGTTCAATATGCTGTATTACCAGAGCCAATATTATCTACAGTTTCAAGTAAAAATGAAAATGTAAAAGTAATATGTAGTTTAAATGATCAATGGAGTAAGATAAAGGATACTAAAAATGGATATCCTCAATCAACTTTATTAATTAAGGGTGAAACTTACAATAAGATTAAAGATACATCAGCATATACTGAATTAATAGATTTATTTGAAGATAGCGAAAATTGGGTAAATGATAATCCGGAATTGGTGGCAGCAGAATGTGAAAAGGTAGGTATAACATCAAATGCAGAAGTTTTACCTGCTGCTATAAAGAATAGTAATTTAAGATTTACTAGGATAGCAGAATGTACTGATGATTATAATACGTACTTTAAATTAATAGATCAAGCTTCAACAAATGAGCAGGGTGAATATGACTCACTTTTCATTGAAAAATAAAAAGTATCTATTATTCTCTATAGTTATATATATAGGATTATGGCAGATAGCAGCCTTGATAGTAGATAATAATATAGCTTTTCCAACTGTAAGTGAGGTCGGAAAAGCTATTTATAATATTATAGCCGGCAAAACTTTTGCTTTATTAATTTCAACGAGTATTTTTAGAAGTATTAAGGCATTGATTTTTTCATTAATGATATCAGTTATATTATCTATAGGAAGCTATTTAAGTAAATTTATATATAATTTAATTAATCCGTTGCTATCATTTATTAAATCTGTGCCGACAATGGCATTTATAGTACTACTGCTTATCTGGGTATCAAAAGAATATGCACCTATAATAATAGGAATATTAATATCGCTACCAATTTTTTATGATGTAGTACTTAATTCATTATTAAATTTAGATGAAGAAATTCTAGAAATGTGCAGGGTATATAATATAAGTATAAAAGATAAAATCACTAAAATTATCTTTCCTTCAATGATAAGAGAGACTATGAAAGTATTAGGATCAACTGCAGCATTGATTTTCAAAGTTGTAATTTCTGCTGAAGTATATTCTCAGCCACAGTATGGAATAGGAGCATCAATACAATTTGAAAAAATTAATTTAAATACATCTGGTATTATTGCATGGATGCTAATAATTTTAGCTATAACATATGTATTTGAAATATTAATTAGTTTTTTTGATAAAAATATTAAGGAGAGATTCAATTGATTATTTCAAATATAAATATAAGATATGGAGAAAATATCATATTTAAGGATTTCAAGATAGATATTACTGAAAATAAGGTAATATGTATAATAGGAAAATCGGGAATAGGTAAAACAACTTTATTAAAATATATTTGCAATGAATTATTAATGAAAAATATAAAATTCTCATATGTATTTCAAGAAGATAGGCTTATACCTTGGCTTAATATTTATGAAAACTTAAAATTAATAGCTAAGCAGCAATATAAGGGTGAGCAGCTAGATAAAAAAATATCTGAAGTACTTAATATTGTTAAGCTTAATGAGTTTACTAAATATTTTCCTAATGAATTAAGTGGTGGAATGAGACAACGAGTTAATATCGCGAGAGCACTTTTAAGAAACGATAAGATAATCTTAATGGATGAGCCTTTTAAATCAATAGATAGTAAATGTAAATATAGTATTATGGAATATATTAAAAAGCTCCAAGATACTACCTTAATATTAGTAACTCACAATAGAGAAGAAGTGAGGTATTTGGCTGATATTGTATATTTACTTGGCGATAATCCAATAAGCTGCGTCGAAAATATAAATATTAAAGAAATTAATAATATTATTGTATAAAAAGTGTTGACACATAAAAGCGGTAATGGTATTATTTAATACGTTGCTTGAGTAATTCAGCAGGAATAAATTAATAAATATTTAATTCAGCTAAATTAGCAGTAACAAATCAGAGTATCTGAAAAAAAGATTTTAAAAAACTTGTAAAAAGGTGTTGACTAAAATCGAAACAAATGATATACTGATTAAGTCGCTTGAGGGTGACGAAGAAAATGGTCTTTGAAAATTGAACAGAATATAGTTAATATAACAAAACCAGCAATTCTTTTAAGTCTTAAA
>CAKVNP010000378.1 GCA_934777095.1 uncultured Clostridium sp.
GTGAATTTCTCTGTGGAAGGAAGGCTTTGTAATAAAATACTGAGAGTAGTAATTGGCTTAGCCATATTGCTTTTAATGAAATCGGGGTTGAAGGTACTATTTCCCAATAAGATGATTTTTCATTTTATAAGATATATGTGTATAACTTTTTTTGGAATGGGGATATATCCTATAATATTTAAAAGACTAAAAATGTAATAATTGAGGTTTTAATGCATATATATTTAAAAAGATAGAGAAATATGTTAAAATGATAGAATAAAAATAATGCTAAAGTATATAATATAATACTAGTATGTTAATACTGGGGTTATATTATGTGTTTTTTGTAAAGTAGCACTGATATATAAAAATAATAAATTGGGAGTATAGGTTTATGAAGAATATTTTTATAATAGGATCTAAGGGTATACCAGCTAGGTATGGTGGCTTTGAAACTTTTGTAGACAAGCTTACTTTTTATAAGAAAAGCAATGAAATAAATTATCATGTATCTTGTTTATGTGATAATAGTGAGGAATTTATACATAATAATAGTAGATGTTTTAACGTTAAAACCCCGGAAGTTGGAAGCGGAAGGGCAGTTGTATATGATGTTTTAGCTTTAAGGAAGTGCATCAAATATATTAAACATAATAAAGTGGAAAATCCTATTATTTATATTTTAGCTTGTAGAATAGGTCCTGTTATGTGGTATTACAAAAATCAGCTTAAAAGGCTTAATTGTAAAGTATACGTAAATCCTGATGGACATGAATGGAAGAGAAGCAAGTGGAATGCAGCCATAAGGGGATATTGGAAGCTTTCTGAAAAATATATGGTAAAACATGCAGATTTACTTATTTGTGATTCTATATCTATAGAAAAATACATCAAAGAAGATTACAAACAATTTAATCCACAGACTACTTTTATAGCTTACGGAGCAGACATTGTAGGAAAAGAAGCTGCTGATGAAATAAAAAATCAATGGTATAGCAGATTTGATATTAAGGAAAAAGAATATTACTTAATTGTTGGTAGATTTGTTCCTGAAAATAATTATGAAACTATGATCAAGGAATTTATGAAATCTTCTATCCAAAAAGATTTAGTAATAATCACTAATCATGAAGGAAATAAGCTTTATGAAGAATTAAATAATAAACTTAATTTTAATAATGACAAGAGAATAAAATTTGTAGGGACTGTATATGACCAGGAACTTTTATATTCAATCAGAAAAGGAGCTTATGGATATCTTCATGGACATGAAGTTGGTGGAACTAATCCATCACTTTTAGAAGCACTGGCTGTAACTGATTTGAATTTATTATTAGATGTAGGATTTAATAGAGAAGTTGGCAGGTATGGTGCAGTTTATTTCACTAAGGAAGAAATGAATTTAGCTAAACTGCTAGATGAATTAGATTTAGTAGAGGAAAAGCTTATTGAAGAAAAGGGTAGAAAAGCTAAAGAGAGAATAAGCAGTGCATATACTTGGGATTATATAGTGGACAAGTATGAAGAGTTATTCTTAGCAGAAGAAGAAATATTAGACTCAATAAATAATCAGTACGCGGAAAGTTTATAGGATAAGCAAAGTACAGAAATAAAGATGAGTTATAAGGAGAATAGTATGAAAGTACTTTTAGTTAATAAGTTTTTTTATATTAAGGGCGGCAGTGAAACATATTATTTTTCCCTGAAGAAGCTTTTACAGGATAATGGACATGAAGTAATAGATTTTTCTATGAAAGACGATAAAAATTATGAATCTGAATACTCAGAGTATTTCATTGACAGTATAGATTATAATGGCAGCCAAAGTGTTGGCAGCAAGGGGAAAATTGCAGGGAAAATTATTTATTCTTTTGAAGCTAAAAGAAAAATTGAGCAGTTAATTAAAGCTACGAAGCCTGATATAGTACATTTACAAATATTCCAGCATCAAATGTCACCGTCTATTTTAGATGTATTTAAAAAGTATGATATACCGGTGGTATATACAGCACATGACATGAAGATGGTATGTCCTAATTACAAAATGCTTAATGGCAGTGGTATATGTGAGGACTGTAAAGAAGGAAAGTACATAAATTGCTTGAAGAACAGCTGTGTTAAGGAATCAAAAGCAAAAAGCTTAATCAACACCATAGAGTGTTATTTCCATAAATATAAAAATAGTTATGGAATTATTGATAAAGTAATAACTCCAAGCAAGTTTTACAGGGATAAATTTGTAGAATTCGGTGTTGAAAATGAAAGAGTAAAATACATACCTAATTTCTTAAAGGAAGATAAGTATGTTCCTCAATATGAATGTAAGGATTATTTCTTGTATTTTGGAAGATTATCAGAGGAAAAAGGGATTAAGACTCTTTTAGATGCAATGAAGCTTAATGATTATCAGCTGAAGATAGTAGGGACAGGTCCATTGCAGGAAGAGCTTGCAGAATACATTAATAGCAGTGGACTAAATGAGCGAGTAGTAATGGAAGGTTATAAATCTGGTGCTGAGCTGGAAGCTTTAGTTAAGGATTCAATGGCTGTAATAGTTCCTTCGGAATGGTATGAAAATGCACCATATTCTGTAATTGAATCAATGGCACAGGGAAAAGCTATTATTGGAGCAGATATTGGCGGTATACCAGAACTTATTGAAGAAAATATCAATGGACATATATTTAAATCAAAAGATAGTAATGAATTAAATGAAAAGATGAAGAAACTAGTGGATAATAAGGAAAAGTTAGCTTTCTTTGGACAGATGTCTAGAAAGAAGTTCCAAGAAGAATTTACCGAAGAAAAACATTTAAAAGAAATATTGAAAGTATATGATGAAGCAATAAAAAATCATAAAAATACCTACAAATAGGAGGGCTTATGAAAAATATAGCATTTTTTACTG
>CAKVNP010000379.1 GCA_934777095.1 uncultured Clostridium sp.
GTTTGAGGGGGAAGCGCTAGAACCTATAGAAGAGGATAAATTAAAGCTAGAGGTAATAGGAGATTCAATCAGCTGTGGTTTCTGCAACGAAGCTGAAAATACTAATGTTGAATTTGATGCAGAATTATCAAACAGTTATTTGTCATATGGTGCATTAGCAAGCAGAATGGTAGATGCAGATTTAAACATAACTGCCTGGTCAGGAATGGGGCTTGTTAATAATTCAGATAATTCACCTATGCCTATGCCAGAAAGAATAGATTGGATAGTTCCAGAAAAGGTTAATGTTAAATGGGATTTTAATAAATACATACCAGATGTGGTTGTAGTTAATTTAGGAACTAATGATTTTCTTTCAGGAATGATTAATAAAGAAAGGTTTATTAATGGCTATAAGGACTTTATTGAAAAGTTACTTAGTTTATATGGTGATGTAAAAATAATTTGCTGTGTGGGGCCAATGATAACAGGAAATGAATTAAAAGAGATAACTACTTGGATACAGGAAGAAGTAGTAGAATATTATAATAATAAGAAAAACACGAATATTTATTACCTTCAATTTGATGAGCAAAAGGCTGAAGATGGATATGCAACAGCTAATCATCCAAGTATAAAAACTCACACTAGAATGGCTGAAAAATTAGCTGGAAAAATAAGCGAAATAGTAAAATAAAAGGTTTATTCATCATAAGGAATAAGCAATAAAATACAGTATATGAGAGTGATAGCTATATATGGAATAGTTTCTAATTAAATAATTAATAGCAATTATTTAATTAGAATGTTTTATGGTTTTCGGTATTGAAAAAAATGTAGAATAATGTTACAATGAATACTCATTGAAAAAGCGAATGTAAAATTAAATTTTTGCATAAATATATGGAGGGTTACCAATGCCAACAAGAATTGCTATTCTAGGGGGACCTAGATGTGGTAAAACAACATTAATACAACAATTATATGTAGATTTTAAAATCAGAGATATAGATGTTGGAGTAGCAACTGAATATAGTACAGATTATTTAAGAGATAAGGGAATGATTGAAACTATTTCTGAGCAATATGGAATTTACTTAGGACAATTACACTTAGAAAAGAGTTTAGATTGTCATGAATATGCAATAACAGACTATGCAACATTTGTTCCATATATATATGGAAGATTGATGCTTGGAGATAAAGAAAGAACTAAAAAAGAAATAGAAATATTAAATGATTTATATAGTTTAGCAATAAGAGATTTACCACAATATGATCATATATTCTTTGTACCAAGAGAATTTGGTTACAAAAAAGATGGAGTAAGATGGCAGGATGAAGAAGTTGCACAAGCAGTGGACAAGGCTATCTTAGGATTCTTAGATGCAGAAAACGTAAATTACTCAGTTATTACTGGTTCAACTAAGGAAAGAGCTGAGGCTATCTTAAAGAAGGTTGGAATAACTAAACCAGTAGTTCAGCCGGTTAAAGCAAAAGAAGAAAATAAGTAGAAAATTATTTTTCAAAAACACTAAAGAGAAAGTAATATTTTTTTAATATTATGATATAATAATTACAAAGTAGGTTTAGCTTGATAAACGGACAAGCTACTCCTATTTTTTTTATCAAAATTTATCTAAATATAGAAATGATGTATTGAAGATAATATATAATGTGGTATAATACATAGTATGCTATGTATTTCTTAAATAATATGCTTAAAAAAGTGTTTAGTTATAGATTGAGTGGGGAATTACTATTAAATATCTTAACAACATTTTTCTATAACAGCAGTGAAGGCGGGGAAATAAAGAATGAAGGAATTTGATCCAAAGGTTCATGCTGGGCTTTTAATAAAATTTCTTAATAATGCAATCATTAACGAAATAAACAGACAGCTCGTAAAATTTAATATGACAGGGGCACAGCACGAAATTCTTGTGTTTATACATAGGAATGGCAGGGATAATGATGTATTCCAAAAAGATATTGAAAAACATTTTAAATTAACTAATCCCACCGTTACAGGAATAGTAAAGAGACTAGAAGAAAAAGGGATGATTATGAGATCACCAAGCAGTGAGGATGCAAGGTATAAATGTCTTCATGTTACCAATAAAGGTGAGGAACTGTTAAAGTGTAGCTTTGAATGTGGAATTAAAAAAGTTGAAGATAAATTAGTCAGCAATATGACTAAAGAAGAAGAAAAACAATTTAAAGAATTATTATATAAGGCATTAAAAAATCTGGAGGAGTAATCCTCCAAATTTTTATGATACATATATAGCTTGCTATGTAATTAAAATACAATATTAAAGAGGTGAAAGTAAAATGATAAAAAAATTAGCTCCTTATATGAAGAAATATAAGAAACAACTAATTTTAGGAGTGTCATGCGCAGCATTAGAAGTTATTTTTGAATTGCTTATTCCATTAGTAATGGCACAAATAGTGGATGTGGGAATTTCAACTAGCAATACAGCATACACTATCAAAATGGGATTATTAATGGTGGTTATGGCGATGATCTCATTAAGCTTTGGTTTAGGATTAGCTAAATTTTCAGCTGAAGCAGGACAAGGCTTTGGAGCAGAACTTAGAGATGCTGAATATAAGAAAATACAGACTTATTCATTTAAAAATATAGAAAAGTTTAGTACAGCTTCGCTGATTACTCGTCTTACTACAGATATTACAATGATTCAAAATTCGTTAACTATGGGAATAAAGCTTTTGGTAAGAGCGCCAATGATGCTTATTTGTGCATGTGTTTTATCAGTTGCTATTAGTCCAAAGCTGGCAATGATATTCCTAATATCTATCCCAACTTTAGTAATCGCAATAGGGTTAATTATTAAAACTGTTAAACCTAGATTTGAAGATATGCAGAAGAAAATTGATAATATC
>CAKVNP010000380.1 GCA_934777095.1 uncultured Clostridium sp.
GTAGTGGTAACATGCAGCAAGAATGCATCTGCTCCGGATGCCGTAATACCGGCAACCAGCGCATACTCAAACATGTAGCTGCTACGACGTGTGTCCTTTCCGATAATGATCCGTCCCCTGTGATTCTGGTTGTAATACCAGCCCAGGTAACGTCCAATTTTATATGCATGATCCGCGGTCAATACTTTGTTTGCCTCACCGCGAAAACCGTCTGTTCCAAAATATTTTCCCATGATCATTCTCTTTTCTCGTGTATTCTTTCATGTAAACCTAATTATGCAAATATTATTCACACTTTGTTTATTCAAGAGCTTAGACTCCAACATAGCACAATACTGAATCGTCCATACAGATACTCCAAGATGCTTTGCCAGCTCGAATTCCCAATTTTTTCTCCACTCATAAAGTTGGTGTATATTATCTGTCTGTTTTCATAAATAAATCATTCTATCATATCCCTTTCAACAAATAAATTACAATACTCCAATATTTTTTGAACAGTCCTATGTATCCTGCTTTATGTTTTCTAAAATAATTAATAACCGAAATAATAAAATACGACACCACTTGAACCGGTAAACTCAAAATGTAAAACAAAATCAGTATAATTCCTCCCGATGCAAGGATTTTCAAAAACTGCATTAACATATTTGACTCATTATTATAATTCATTAAGCTGGTAAACGTATTAGCTATTGTCGTAAAATTCAATGGAAGCTCCTGTATCTTCATTCCCGTAATGGTAAAATAGAATCCCATCACAGTGATAATAAATCCTAATGGTAAAAACGATACCTTAAGAAATTCCATATTATTTTTCAACACCTTATTATAATATTGTTCATTACTTCCACATTTTCTAGCCATTCCTACAAAGTAAAACAATAGATATAAAGCCGATGCTACAATAATACCCATACTATTCTCATTTGACAATACTAATGCTAACACCGAAATTGCCGTATATGAAAAACAATATGTAAATAATGGCGTTTCATATCGCAAATATAATTCTTTTGGTTGTATTTTTTCCCATAATTTTACAACTACCGGAATATTCTTAATTCTCGGATATTTTCCACTTATAAAATGTCCTAGCCTTATAAAAGAATTGCCAAATATAGTATCATAAGCATATCCCGCTATGTATACTACTGAAATTAGCGTAACAAATAGCAATCCAACTAAAAATATCATCACTATTATTAACAACATTAATTTTGGTAATAATTCAAGTAATACATCCATACTTTTTTCCTCTGTATCTTTCTTATTTTCTTTTTATAGTCTTTTTTCTCTCTTACATGAATTTTGTCGATTGGCATAATCCATAAAGGGAAAGTAAACAAACTATGCCGACAATAGTAAGTTCCGACACACACGCACACGCTTGCGTTGCCATTGCCAAGATTTTTACATTAAAATAGGGATAACCTATAAACCACAATGATTTTAAATATAATATTTATCCCATCCGGTTGTTTCCACATCAAACGTAACATATGCCTGTTTTTCAGTTCCATCATAGTGGACCTGAAATGCTCCGTCTGATAAACACATAATTTTTTCAATTTTGGTCATTTTATCTACATCTATCGGAAATTGTTTTACCTCTTCCCGAAATATTTCAATAAGCCTACTTTCTAATCTACTCTTTTCTTTTTCATATTTTTTTATAAATCCCTTATCACCCTTTAATTTCTTCAATCGCTCTTTTATTTTTACATATTCATCATTTTTATATAGATTATTTATTATATCTATAGAGCGCTCTGAAAATTGCATTTCTTCCAGTGTAATTGGTATAGCATTTTGTTTCACATAGCGCGCTCTCTCTTTCCAAATGTCTGTAAATGCCTGCCTTACCGTTTTGACGTATTCCTCTGTTATCTCCATTGCTCTATCCAAATATTCCACTTTATTATCATATGTAAGATTAAACGTTGGCATCTGCATATAATATGTAATATCATCCATCAGTCTCATAAAATTATATTGCATATTCCACATCCGCACTGTTATGTGGTAATTCGTTTTCTGATTCATAATCTGCTGCTGTGCCATAATCGTCTCTTCATCAACTTCTAAATGCTGCAATATTTTATTAAGTCCATCCAAAAGTTTATAGACAACCCCAATATCTGCTTTTGCAAACTCACCTTTTCGAATCAGTTTCATATCGGGAGAAGTATATTCCTTTAATATCCATTCAATCAATTCTCCATCTTCTTTTGGGATATTATATTCGCCATCTTTTTTTAATAATTCCGGACAGAAATGTACTGCATTCAATATTTCTAACAAATGTTCATTATCTGTATCATATAATTTTTTCAGTCTTTCTTCTGGGTTAAAATGGCTTTCAATATCTTCCTCATGCAAATATTTTACAATTTTTCTTAAATTCACATATTTATTCGACATAAACTATAACCTCTCACTTCTAGCATCAAAGTCACTTGCTATACCCTTATTATACAGATTATTATTTCAAAATCACTCCCCTTTTTTCTGTTCAATTTTTAGGGGGTACACACGATTGAAATTTTTGGGTATTAAAACATATTTTCAACAACCACATCCGTTAGAAATATTCCAGTATAGTTTCGGCATCCTCTGTTAATGGATAATTTTTACATTATGTTCTCATAAATACATAAAATCAAATAGATTTATCCTAAATATTCATGCCTTTTGTGGTGCTATACTGGAAAAATATCTAACAAACGACTTTTCAATGGTCCTATTGAATCATTAAATCGAAAAGTTAAAGATTTTGATTATTCCGAACCTGCCGCACCGTAATATTCAACGGATAAAGCCACAAATATTATGAAAAGCCAGTCAGATGTTTACCGCTACATCAATCCCAGTAAAAATACCCCTCA
>CAKVNP010000381.1 GCA_934777095.1 uncultured Clostridium sp.
TTAGGTGAAAACGGGTTTAGTTTATGGAAATACATTACTATTACTGCTAAGATAGAGCCTAGCTGTATTACAACCATAAATGTGTTAACAAAATTCTCGCTGAAATTTAACTTAATAAATTCATTTACTAATATTAAATGACCAGTGCTGCTTATTGGAAGCCATTCAGTAATACCTTGGACAATTCCAAGTACAATGGCTTTAATAATTTCGATAAAATCCATGTTTTGTCCTCCATATAAAATTTTTTAATCATTACCTTCTAATTATATATTTAAAATGTATATTTTTAAATATAATACCTAAAAAAATAAGATAATTATCATACTTTTTCAAATAAAATACAAAAATGATGATATAATATAAAATTCCTTAAGAAAATTATGGTAAATATTAAAAGATAAAAAATGATTACGATATATATAAATGAGGGTATAAATACCATAAGGAATATGGTTATAGGAATAAAGAGGTGAATTTAGTGAATTCCATAAAATTTTTGAATTCTATAAGTGATTATGTTCTTGTTGTAGATTATAAATATAGAATTCTTTATATAAATAATTCGCTATCAAATAAGATAGGTTATAAAAACGATGAAATTGAAATGCTAAATGTTTTTAAAACTCTTTTTAAGGAAGAGTGGAGGGCACAAAGCATTTTTAGTGAACTGATAAATAATGAGGAAAAAGAGCTGCCAGTAAATATATATACAAAATATGAAGAAAAAATAAAGCTTGCTGTTAAAGTAATAAAAAACTGCTGGCAGGATGAAGAAGCCTATTATATAATATGCAAAGAAAAGAATACTGAAGAACAGGAAGAACTATCAAAAGAAATAAAACGCTTAGTGGATAATGTTCCATATTATTTATGGGCAAATGATAAAGAAGGGAAAATATTATTTGCCAATAAGTCTTTTGCAGAATTTTTCTCGCGGGATAAGGAAGAGTTATATGGAAAAACATATATAGATCTTTTATCCATGGATACTGGTATAAAGATGATGAATTCTGATAAGAAGATAATGGAAGGGAAAAAGGCTAAATTTTTTACTCAGGAGTTAAAGGTAGGAGAAAAGAAGCATTGCTTTGAACATTATAAAATGCCGATGATTAATGGAAATAATGATGTTATGGGGGTAATGGGGGTAAGCCGTGATATTTCTGTGATGAATACGTTGAAAAAATTTAATTCAGAATGGGAAAATGTTCTTGGCTGGAGTAATGATGAAATCTTTATAAATGGAATGTTTGGGACTATTTATGAAGAAGATAAAGAGGTATTAATTAATGCCTTTAAAGAAAAGAAGGATTTATGTGAACAAAGTGTAAGACATATATGTAAGGATGGTACATATAGATGGATATCCTGGAAACTTAAATATGTTCAGAGCAGAAATGTTTTTGTTGCGACGGGCAGAGATCTTACAGAAAGTATAAAAATGAGGGAAAAGACTAAAGAACTTGAAAAGGCGGTTGAAATTGAAAGTATAAGGAATGAGTTCTTTGCTAATATATCACATGAGTTTAAAACACCTTTAAATATTATCTTAACAACTATGCAGCTTATTGTTCAAAATATATATGCAGGTAAAATAGCTGCCGATGAAAGTGTTGATTTAGCTAAATATACCAAGGCGATAAAACAAAATTCATTGATTCATTAATTAGAAAAGGTAAAATTGAGTTTTCGGATATATATAGCTAATATCTGAAAATTTAAGCATAATAAATCAGCATGGAAATATATTTTATCATGCTGATTTTTTTTTTGTACTATTTACGGCTTAAATAAATATAAATTTAGTAAAGGGGGGATAGTATTGAAAAAATTTATTTATTTTGTATTTGTATCCATAATAATTGTCATCATATCATTTGGCATATATCAAAATAGCAATAAATATAATTTGAATATTTTATATAAAAGTATAGATTGGTCCATAAATACTAAGGGATGTGACAAGGCTAGAAGTTTTGATTTTGATGATAAAGGCAATCTATACATAGCATATGAGGATTCAATTAAAATAATTAGTGCAGATAATAAAGAAAATAAGATAGTCAAGCGAAGCGGCTTAAATATTTATGATATAGCTATCAGAGATAACAGTATAATAATTGCTAGCGGAAATGCTGTTTTGCAATATGATACAGACAATGATGTATGGGTAGATTTAATAAAAGACATGCCTAATACAGGAGTTAATAAAGCAGTAAAGCTTCTTGTTAAAAATAATGATATATATGTTGCCATTGGTTCTAATACAAATGCAGGAGTAGTGGATGAACCAGGTGGTGCGTATGATAAAGCATCATTTCACTGGGAATTGACAGGTGCCTCTTTTGGAACAGGAGATACAGGTGGATTTTTACCTTATGGAACAGCGGCAGCTCTGGGAACTGAAATAAAAGAAGAGGTGCTGAGTAATGCAGTAATTATAAAATATGACTGCGCTGCCAAAAAAGTTTCCAATTATGCTACAGGTATACGTAATATAAAAGGTTTAGATTATACTAGTGACGGTAAAATTATTGGCATAACTGGCGGTATAGAAAGCTATGGGGCAAGAGGAATTGATAATGATAGTGACTATATATATGAGATAAAAGAAAATGGCTGGTATGGATGGCCTGATTTTAGCGGAGGTGATTTGATAAATTCACCAAGGTTTATCTCGGAGGATAAGAATAGGGAGCTGCTAATAAAGAATCATCCAGTAGAAGTGGTCTATGGACCTATATACCAGCATAAATCAGTTAGTTCATTAAATGGACTGGCTATTGATAAAGAGGGGAAGTGTATTCAAAAGAACGCAGTTATCTTTGCTGATAATAATGAAAAATATTTGTATGCAATGACAAAGGAAGGCATAGCT
>CAKVNP010000382.1 GCA_934777095.1 uncultured Clostridium sp.
GTGGATTTGCTTTAGCCTTATTTATGGCAGCTGATACCTTTAATAATGAGGAATATTATAATTTAGCATTAGATACTGTACGTAAGGAAGATTCTTTTTACAGAGATGAAATTAGAAATTGGATAGATTTAAGAAATGATGACGGAACAGCACTAAATTATTGGTGTCATGGAGCTCCAGGAATACTTTTAGCTAGAGCTAAGATGATGGAGTATGTAAATGAAAATGATAAAAAAGTAGTTGTTAAAAATGTTCCATCAGCATTGAAGATGTTCTTAGAAAGTGGTTTTAAAAGAAGTGAAAATCATAGTTTGTGTCATGGATTATTAGGTAATGTAGAGATTCTAAGAATACTTTTAGAAGAGTTTAATTTACCTCAATTAAAAATCGAATATGAAAGGGTATTTGACCAGGCTTTAAAGTTTATGAGTGAAGATGGCGTGAAATATGGAATCTATAATTCTTTAGCAATGTTAGGATTTATGACAGGATTATCAGGAATAGGATATAGTATTCTTAGAGAAAAAAATCCAACATTACCTTCTATATTAGCTCTTGATGTTATTGATATAGGAGGGGATAGATATGAAAATAAAGCATAAAAATAAAGTACCCTATATAGAGCAGATGCAGCAGACAGAATGTGGATTATGTTGTACTGCAATGATCTTAAGGTATTTTGGAAGTAATGAGCCATTATCTCAGTTTAGAGATTATTTAGATGCTGGAAGAGATGGTATTAAGATTTCTCAAATTAGGAATTATTTTAATATGAGGGGTTTTGAAACTCATACTTATAAGGCCAGTGTAGGTAATTTAAGTAAACTTGAGCTTCCGGCAATTATATTTTGGAATAATGAGCACTTTGTAGTTCTTGAAAAAATAAAAGATTCACACTTTATAATAGTTGATCCGGCTTTTGGTAGAAGAAAAATTAACCTTAAGGATTTTACTAATGAGTATTCAAAAGTAATTTTAACTATTAAACCAACAGATCAGTTTAGCCCAGTAAAACAAAAACAAAGTACGTGGAAGCCAATAGTAAAGAATTTAACTGAAAAGAAAATGTTATTTTTAAAAGTGTTATTGCTTTCAATTGTTACTTATTTTATAAGTATATCAATTCCAATAATGGTACAGTATTTAATTGATGATATTGCACTTAAGAATAATCAGCAGAAGCTAACCAATTATGTATTCTTAGTACTAGCAGTAGTAGTTATGTATGGAATGTTGAGCTTGATTAGAGGTAATAGTTTAATTGAGTTCCAGGTTAACTTTGATAGATTTTTGAATAAGGGAACAATTAAGAAAATGCTTAAACTTCCTTATAAGTATTTTGAAGTTAGATCTAATGGTGATTTACTTTTTAGGTTAAATAGTTTGCATGTAATTCGGGATATAATGTCAGAGCAAGTATTACAAGGAATTTTGAATATTGGAGCTTTGATATTTATCTTAGTATACATGACTTATAAATCAGTACCGTTAACATTGGTTTCAGTTTGCTTGTTTTTACTGCTTGGAGTTTTTATATTGTATATGAGACCTGTAATGATGGAAGCAAATCAATATGAAATAGTTGAAAACACTAAATTACAATCAGTTCAAGTAGAAACTGTATACTCCATATTAGGAATAAAAACTACAGGGATAGAAAAGCAAATCTATAAGAACTGGGAAGAAAAATATGAAAATGCGGTAGATAAGTATAGCTATAGAGCAAAGGTCCTAAATATATATACCACAATAATATCTTTATCTGATACAATTAATCCCTTCATTATATTAACCTTTGGAATATATGAATATTTTATTGGTAATGTAAGTATAGGTGAGGTAATGGCCTTTTACTCATTGGCTACTACTTTCTTTGCATCAGGGGTATCATTATTCCAAACATGGAATAACTTCATTCTATCAACTTCTTACTTGGAAAGATTAAAGGATATAACAGATAATGAAGAAGAATATAATCCTGAAAATCCAAAGAAGCTTACAGTATCAGGTGGAATTAAATTAGAAAATGTATCATTTGCTTATACTAATACATCAGAACCAGTAATTAATGATTTAAGTCTTGAGATAAAGGGCGGTCAAAAGATAGCTATAGTAGGAGCTTCAGGATCAGGAAAGAGTACGTTAAGTAAAATATTATTAGGTTTATATGAACCGACAGTTGGAAATATATATTATGACAATATAAACTTTAAAGAGTTAAATAAACAAGATATAAGAAGTCAATTAGGCGTAGTACCACAAGATATTTCTTTATTTAATAAATCAATATATGAAAATATAAGAATGAATAAACCAGATATAACAATGGAAGATGTAAGACATGCAGCTAAGATAGCGCAAATTGCAGATGAAATTGAAGCAATGCCAATGGGATACTATACATTAGTTTCTGATATGGGGCTTAACTTATCAGGAGGACAAAGACAAAGGATAGCACTTGCAAGAGCAATAATCAGTAATCCTAAAATAATAATCTTAGATGAAGCTACAAGCTCATTAGATTCATTGAATGAGATGAAAGTATCAGATTATTTCAGAGATATAGGATGTACTCGTATAGTAATTGCTCATAGATTATCAACTATAATAGATTCTGATGTTATATATGTAATGGATAAAGGTAAAATAGTTGAAGCTGGCACTCATAAAGAACTGATGATAAAAAATGGCATGTATGCAGATTTATATAGAGCAAAAGAAGAAAAACAGGTTGTATAAGTAAAAGCTATAATGTAGCCTATAGGCTGCATTATAGCTTTTTTATTATATATAAATAAAGGTGAAATAAGAGGTTTAATTTTTAACGTTAAACTTTCAATTGAAGCATATATCTTGAATAGGATATTGAT
>CAKVNP010000383.1 GCA_934777095.1 uncultured Clostridium sp.
GGATAAAGGATTTGAAATGCTGGATGCAGATTATTTCCAAGAAATGCTTATCGAATATTCTGTAAAGTCAAAGCTGATTAATAAGATGAGTTTAGAGGAAATATATGACGAAATCCTTTGGATCAAGGCTTGTAATTTTACTATGGAAGAGTATCAAGGGGCTTCAAGAAATAAGAGAAAAAGAATAATTAAGAAAAATTCTTTTTCAAGAGAGTTTTTATATAGCTTGATGGAAATTTATTCAGCAGAATTAATGGACAATGGATATAAAGATATATATGATGATATAATTTTTGCTAAAAAATATGCAGATAAATCACCGGAGAAATATTCTCATATAATAATTGATGATGTAGAGGAAATGACTAGAGGTGAAATTGAGTTTTTAAAAGCTCTTTCTTCTAAAAAAGATTATTCTTCAATTATCTTTATTGTGAATAATGAACTAAGCATGAGAGAAAATATCTGGCTAGTAAAGGGTAGAAAGCTTAAAGAATTAGGAGCAGACTTTAAAGGAAAGTCATATTCATTAAAGACTGTCTTTGAAAAACAAAGGGAAAATAAAGAGGATTTTATGGATACATACCAATACTTAGATTTAAAACATAAAAATATTGTGGAATTTAAAGTGGATAGCGGGTCAAATAAGGAAGAAGTCTACTTAGATGATGATATTACTTTTGAAAAGAAAGAACTTTTAAAAGTTCCTGTATTTAATGAAATTGCAGCAGGGATTCCTATAGAAATAAATGATAATGTAAATGAAACATTTTATCTGCCAAAGCCTTGGATAAATAAGAATGATGAAAACTTTATCCTTAAGGTTAAGGGTGATAGTATGATAGGCAAAAATATAAATGATGGGGATTTAGTGGTAATAAGAAGACAAAATACAGCTTATCAAAATGATATTGTAGCAGTGAGCTTAAATGGGGAAGCTACCTTAAAAACACTAAGCTATAATGACGGAAAGCCTAAGCTTATGCCTGCTAATCCAAAATATCAGCCTATTAGTTTAGTAGGAAAGGAATCACAGATTTTAGGTGTTGCTATTGGTATAATTAAAAATAAAATGTAGGGGGCATATTTTATGATAGCAGAATCTATGAGAAATTTGGTCAATAATGGAGCCACTATCAGGGCAATGTTTGAAGAGGGACAGAAACTTGCTGAAATTTATGGGGCACAAAATGTTTATGATTTTAGTTTGGGAAATCCCAGCGTGGAAACACCTCAGGAAATTAAAGGATTAATTAAGGAAATCTTAGAAGAGGAAAAGCCAAACGTAATTCATGGATATATGAATAACGCTGGCTATGATGATGTGAGGGGAGCTATAGCAGCTTATATAAATGAAAAACATCATACTGCGGTTTCGAAAGATAATATCCTGATGACTTGTGGTGCAGCAGGAGGTTTGAATGTAATATTAAAGACACTTCTTGAAAAGGATGATGAAGTAATAGTGTTTGCACCTTTTTTTGGTGAGTATAAAAATTACATTGAAAACTATGATGGGAAAATAGTTATTGCAGAAACAGATAAGGAAACATTTTTACCTGATGTTAAGCAGCTAGCAGCTTTAATTACAGAGAAAACAAAAGCTGTAATTATTAATTCTCCTAATAATCCAACAGGAGCAATATATGGGGAAGACACAATAAAAGATTTAGCACAGGTGTTATTAAATAAGGAAAAAGAACTTGGGAAAGATATCTATTTAATAGCAGATGAACCTTATAGGGAAATTGTCTATGATGGAACTGAGGTGCCTTATGTTATTAATTATTACCATAATTCCTTTGTAGCTTATTCATATAGTAAATCACTTTCTCTTCCAGGAGAAAGAATAGGATATATCGTAGTAGCTGATAATATGAATGAAAAGGAAATAGTATTTTCTGCACTAGCAGTAGCTAACAGGGTACTTGGTTTTGTAAATGCACCATCACTTTTCCAGAAGGTCATTGCAAAATCATTAAATTTAGAAGTAGATGTTAATATTTATCAGAAAAATAGAGATATTTTATATAAACATTTTAAAAAGATTGGTTTGGAGTGCCAGAAGCCGGCAGGAGCTTTTTATCTATTCCCTAAGAGCCCAATAGATGATGTGGAATTTTGTGAAATTGCTAAAAAATATAATATCCTTGTAGTACCAGGATCAGTGTTTGGTATGAAGGGGTATTTCAGGGTTGCCTATTGCGTTTCTGAAGAAACAGTAACAAATTCATTGGCTGCTTTTGAAAGATTGATGGATGAAATTAATACAAGAAAACAATTGTAAGGATTGTACCCATACATTTCGATTTGGATTTATCTTATGATATATTTGGAATATAAAAGAAATGTTAGTAGGTGAAATAGGGTGGAGAAAAAGACTAAGAAAATTGCAGCAATACATGATTTATCAGGAATAGGAAGATGCTCTTTGACAGCAGCAATACCAATAATATCAGCATTAGGAATTCAAGTATGTCCGTTTCCAACTGCAATTTTATCCTGCCAGACAGGATATCCAAGTTTTTCGTTTTTAGATTTGACTGATGAAATGGTGAAATTTAAGGACAGCTGGCGAGAGATGAACTTTAACTTTCAAGGAATATATAGTGGATTTTTAGGTTCAGCAAGACAGATAGACATAGTAAAGGATTTTGTAGAAAATAATGCAGGTGCATTTGTTCTTATCGATCCAGTGATGGGAGACAACGGAGAGATTTATAAGACTTACACTGATGAAATGTGCTTAAAGATGAAGGAACTTGTAAAGCTTGCAGATGTAGTTACCCCTAATTTGACAGAAGCTTGTATTTTAACAGGCAGAGATTATCACGATTTTACATTGTCCATGGATAAATTAAACC
>CAKVNP010000384.1 GCA_934777095.1 uncultured Clostridium sp.
GTATTCATATCCTGGTATTATCCACTTTGTCCATCCTTTAGGTGCTACTGCACCATCTTCACATTCTGCGCCAGCTAAATACAAACCCTTACTAAAATTATCTTCCCATGGTTTAAACGAATGAGTAAAATCAGACATTGCTCCCCAAAAACCAGCGGTCTTCCCTTTTCATCTTTCTTTACTAAATCTACAATTTCATTAAAGTGTGAATTTGCTTCACTCCATAACTTTTGAATAAACCCATTGCCATCATTAGTTGAGCCTTCCTTGCCAATTACTACAAAAGATTGTTTTATACATTTCTTAACTTCCATAATATTTGTACTACTTTATTTTTTAACTTAATCATCTCTTCAATTCCTCTATAAAAGAATATACTTTTTCGGATCAATCCCAGATATCTTTGCAATCATTCTTAATATAATATACCTTGTCTACTAGTTCTAATGGTATAACAGGCCGAAGCCTGTCCTTATATGCTGCCGGGATAATAATTGCATATACATAATCCTTTACTTTAATAGGCAGAAATCCATCATGAATAGCTCCTGGATGGCTATCTAATTTATCATATTTAAAGTAAAACCTTACCCCTGGAGTTAAATTCTTTCCCAAATCTTCTTCACTTGGCATTCTTTTAAGCTTTCTTTCCATAACCAGCCTATCACCTGCTTGGCAGTTTCCCCAGGCAAACATTACATAATGAAAAAAATCTTCTGGGTCATTAGCAGCATTCCTTGCTTCTTTAACAAGAATATCTGCAGATATTCTTCTTGCTTTCACTGCTGATAATAAGCTGCCACACTTAAATATTTTTATCGCATTTTCTAGTGGTGCAGTATGACAGACAAATTCTGTCATGCGGCCTTTTCTATATCTACAGGCAGTACATTCTGTAATTTTTTCAGGTCTCTTTACGTTATCATAATTTCCTGGCTGATTTAATGCTTCTTTTACTTGCTTAATAATGCTATCCTGTTCAGCAATTATCTCTGTTTTTCTTCCGTATATTTTCTCATAATTAATAAAATCTATAATATTTTTCATTTCCCACGCTGATATTTCTGGATAATTAGCTAACTTTTTATATAACACACCATCCCATAATTCAGTGCAGTCATGATTGCAAATATTTATTTTCATCTTATACCTCTTATTTAAGGAATATTAAATTCCTTTACCACTTTGTCATTTTCTTTGCTATTTCATTTAAATACTTATCATCAGTACCACAGCAGCCACCATATATTTTTAAGCCAAAATCTTTATGAAGCTTTTCAATTCCCTCTGCTAGACTGACAGGATCTGATACCTTCAGCTCAGAAGAGTTATCTAGTTCTTCTGGTGAAAGCTCCGCTGCATTAGCCTGTATCCCTTTAAATCTATTTCTGACTATTTCAGTCCTATTAAATTCTTTATCTAAAGCTTTATAAACTATTTCTGGGTGTACACAATTACTCATATAACATAAAGGAACTGTTGTAACAGATTTATCGATAATCTTTATTGCATCATGTATAGTTGTCCCATCAATTAATCTGCCGTCCTCCCTAATCATAAAACTTATAATATAAGGCAGGCCGGTATTCCCCATTGCCTCTGCCATTCCAATTGCTTCTGGCAATGTTGGCATAATGCCGGCAAATAAAAAATCTACAGCTGATTGCTTAAATAATTCTGCCTGCCATGAATGAAATTCAACAGCATCTTTAATACTTAAACCTTCATCAGACTTATATGCATCTCCGAAACATCCCATTAATCCACCAATAAAAATTTTATTTTCATATTCATTTCTAATCTCTTTTAAGAAGCTAACGTTATCCTTAAGAATATTTTTATTGTATTTAGATTTTAAAACTCTAGCTTTATTGGCTCTGCGTGTTGGTGTAGTTATCATTATAGGCAGTTTATACCTCTTAGCTATATCTAGATACTCACAATATAACTTTTTTAATACTCTCTGATTTTCCCTATTATATATTATGGAAGCTAAGGCTACGTCATCGTCTGCTTTAATTAAATATTCCCTCTTCAATCTTTCGCCTAACGCACCTTCCATTAAGATTTTTTCATTATTAATAAAACACTTTTCAAAACTATTCATATATTTAAAACCAACCTACTTATCTATATTTACGATAATAGAAATAGCTGTCACTTACCATATTAGGCTGCTTGTGACTAATAGGAGTTCTTTTTTCAAATAGCTCAAACCCTGCCTTTTCTGCCACTTTACATGATGCTTTATTAGCACAATCTATAGTAAGAATCATATATTGAATATCTGAAACTTGCATACACCATTCAAATAATGCCTTTAATGCTTCAGTAGCATATCCCTTGCCACAATAATTTTCATCTATAAAATATGCCATTTCTACTTCATTTATTGTATCTTCTAAACCCATTCCAACCATGCCGATTAATTCTTTTGTTTTCTTTAATACTACTGCATATCTTTTATTCTCATAAATATCTATGGATTCTTTCTGTGACTGAAGCCACTCAATATAGCCAGCTAATCTTCCTTCCACTTTACTGTTTTCAGACCAATCCTTCATAAAGCGTACCACATTTTTCTGCCAAACAATTTCCATCAATTTATCTATATCTGTATACTCAAAATCTCTTATAATTAATCTTTCTGTTTCTATAAACATTTTTTACTCTTACTTCATCCTTTCAACTGCTTCATCAAGAGAAATACATTCTGCATATCTTTCAGCCCACATAAATTCATTGTAATATTGATAACTTTGCTCACCAGTCATAAATTCATTATCATCTGTTGTATTTGTTCCTGCAGGTACTATAATCTTAAAGCCATGTTCAAAGCCACATTTTATTGTTGCATCTAT
>CAKVNP010000385.1 GCA_934777095.1 uncultured Clostridium sp.
GGGGAAGACAATATACTTATAGCATCAAATCAAAGGGTTGTAGTTAATGGTTTAAGTGGGATTTATGTAATTGAAAATGATGGACATATTATTATTGGCAGGAGAGACGAGATTTCTGAAATAGGTAAATTAAAAGTATAACATATTTAATTAGCTATGGATATTTAAGGGGTTTGAATAGTATGAGAATTAAGGTTATGCATGTGGCTCAAGCTAATGGTGGAGTAGAATCATACCTAAAGACCTTTATTAAGGCATCAGATAAGGGTATTTATGAAAATTATATAGTTTTATCAGAACAATATAGGCCTAGTAAGGAGTTTTTTGAACAGCTTGGAGCAAAGGTAATTTTTATTGATATGTGCAGGGAATTATCAATAAAGAAAGATTTAAAATCAATAAAGAGCATTATGAGACTAATTAAGAAAATTAAACCGGATATTATTTATAGTCATAGCAGTAAGGCTGGCGGTGTAGTAAGAATACCGGCAAAAATTATGGGGATAACCAATATATATAATCCTCATGGATGGGCATTTGATATGGATGCTTCAAAAACTAAGAGATACATATATATATTAATTGAGAGAATTTTAAGCAGATTTACCGATAAGATAATATGCATCTCAAATTATGAAAAAGAACTAGCTTTAAAGAAAAAAATTACTTTTAAAGAAAAGATAGAAGTCATTGAAAATGGAATAGATATAAATAAATTCACTAATGAAGTGGATAATAGCAGCTTAAGAAGAAGACTAGGGATAAAAGATGATGAGCTAGTCATTGGAATGGTTGCGCGAATTACTGAACAAAAATCACCATATACATTTTTGAATATAGCAGAGCAGATAACAAAACTTATTCCAGAAGTAAAATGTATTTTTGTAGGAGATGGTGATTTAAAAGATGAAATTCAATTAGCAATAGAAAAAAGAGGCTTAGAAAAAAACTGCCTGATTACGGGGTGGGTGGATAATACTAAGGAATATATAGATTTATTCGATTATGCACTACTGACTTCTAAATGGGAGGGTTTTGGTTTAGCAGTAACAGAATATATGGCATGCAAAAAAGTAGTTCTTGCATCTAATGTAGGTGGAATTACTAATATTATTGAAGATAATATTGATGGCTGTTTAATTGATGATTACAGTGGAAGAAAATATGTTGAAAAGATTATGTATCTTCAAGAAAATGAAGCAGAAAAAGACAAATTAATTGAAAATGCATATAACAAGGTTTTAAGAAAGTATAATTCAAAACAAATGATTAATAAACATGAGGCAATTTTTGAAATGTGCTTCTATGAAAAAAACATCAAGGAAATAGGAGAAGACAATGTTATTGATTTTTAATGCATTACAAAGCAGCTTAAATGGTGGTATTGGCAGATACAGCTATGAATTAGCAGCTGGAATATATAAAGAACGCGATTTTGAGGTGAAAATAGTAATCAGGGAAGAAGATAAGGGAATATATGATTTTGTACAGGAAAAGGATTTAATTATTGCTAAAGGAATTACTAATAGCAAGAAAAGAAATTTATATGAGCAGCTAATTCTGCCATATATAATAAGAAAAAATTATCCTGAAGCAATTGTACACTGTCCAGATACTATGGCTCCGTTATTATTAAGAAATAAAACTGTGATAACTGTCCATGATCTAGCTTTTAAGACACTAAAAAATGCTTTTACTTTTTCTTCTTCATTATGGAAGAATTTTTCTACTAATATTACTGTGAAAAGGGCAGAAAAGATAATTGCCATAACTAATTTTACGAAAAGTGAAATTTATAAGCATTATCCTAAATTAGATAAGGAAAAAATCCATGTTGTATATAATGGATTCAATGATTTCAGCAAGGAAGAAATAAATAAAGATAATATATCAACAAAGATATTATCTTTAAAAAATAAATATATTTTAACGGTAAGTACCATTTCGCCTAGAAAGAATATAAACGGTCTGATAGAAGCCTTTAACTTAATAAAAGATAAAGTAGAGTATGATTTAGTCATTGCAGGAAATAATGGCTGGATGTATGAGGAAATATATGAATTGGTAGATAAGTATGGTTTAAATAAAAGAGTCATTTTTACTGGCAAGGTAAATGATGATGAATTAAAGTTTTTATATAAAAACGCAGCTATTTTTGCTTATGTATCATTTTATGAGGGCTTTGGGCTGCCACCATTAGAAGCAATGTCATATGGCGTACCTTGTGTAGTATCAAATGCTGCTTCTATTCCAGAAGTTGTAGGAGATGCAGCAGTAAAGATAAATCCAGATGATATTAACGAAATAGCACAAGGAATATTAAAAGCTGAAAATTATCAAGGTCAGAATAAAGATGAAGTATTAGCTAAATTTTCTTGGGAGAAGTGTGCTAGAGAGACTAGGTTATGTTATTTGAGCAGATAAAGTTAAAGAGAAAGCTTATAATTGAAATTTTAGTTTATGTTTATGTAGTTTTATTAATGTTTGGCGGCATTATTACTAGATTATTAATGAGGGCTGAAGGTTTATTTAAAGTAAAAAGCATACTTCCAGAGGTAACTTTGATTTTAATCATTATCTTAGCTGGTAGAGATATCTTAAAAAAGAACAGAGAAAAATATCTAAAGTTTTATGTATTTGTCTGGCTTTATTTTATAGCAGTGTTTATATTAAATTTTTTAAAGGGAGCTCCTATAAATAAAATGCTTTTTATTTTAAGAGATACTATATTTCCTTTAATGGCTGGCTATGCCTTGATTAAAGTGGATTTTACCAAGGAAGAAAAGGAAAAGATAATCCGTAGGCTTTTGTATTTTTGTATTTTACAGGTAGTTAGTGGATTTGGTTTAGGAATTATTG
>CAKVNP010000386.1 GCA_934777095.1 uncultured Clostridium sp.
AGTTGTAAATGATCAATTCATGGCACAAGTAGAACAAGCCATATTTAATAAAGTAAATGAAGAAAGAGCAAAAGCAGGAGTTGCACCATTAACATATAATACAACAATGGAAAAGTATGCTAGAATTAAGTCTCAAGATATGGGGGATAATAATTATTTCAGCCATACAGATCAAAGTGGTAATTATATAACTACTAAGATGAAAGCTGATGGAGTTACTTATCAAGCATGGGGAGAAAATATCGCTTATATAGGGGGAGTTACTGACCCTGTAGCATTAGCAGACCAATTTATGACTAATTGGATGAACTCTGAAGGCCATAAGAAAAATATATTATCTACAGATTTCAGCAGTATAGGTGTAGGAGTATGCAAGGTAGGAAATAAAGTATACGCTACTCAAGAGTTTTATAGATAAATCAAATAAATTTAAGGTAAGGATGTCCGCTAAGATTCCCTTACCTTATTTTATTATTATAAATATGATTTTGCTACGTCAATAATTGAACTAAAATTCTCTTCATTTTCATTAATAAATTCTAATAATTCTTCTCTTGATGGCTCTTTATATCTATATGAGATTTTATTTCTTAATAACCTTGCTTGATTTAAAAAAATATATTTTTCTTCATCAATTATATTATTTTGCAATAATATACTTAATGATTCCTTCATATCAATTCCTATTTTAAACTTTTTTAATTCTTTTAAGATCATTGAAGTTAAATTTTCTACTGTTATAAAATAACCCACAAATATTTGTTTTAAACCAAATTCTATAAATATAGTTTTATTATCTTCTGCAGATTCCTCAAGAACTTTTTTACACTCTTTTAAATTTACAACAACTTCTGACATGTCTTCAATTATTTTCATTAATCTTTGTTCATTCATGATAACACATCCCTCTTTCTGCAGCTGAAATAATACTCATTTTCCTTATAGTATATATCCACTAAATTTATTAAGCTATTTAAACTTTCTCCATTATCTACTGAGAAAATACTTTTCCCTGTATTTAATATATCTATTTTCACAAATATATCCAACTTATCATTATTTAAATCAACAACATCTATTGCTCTATTTAATAAATCTTCTAAAAACATTTCAAGGTTTAATACATTTTTTATTGGCATTTTTTCTGCTGATAATATTGCTATATCTACATCAGATTCTTCGTTAAAATTATCTGTAAGTATACTTCCAAAAACTAATACTTCTTGGATATTTAATTCTTTCATCTTATCAATAAAGTCATTGCTTGCTAACTTTAATAATATACTACTTCTATCATCAACCATACTTTCACCTCTAGATTTATGTAGCTATTATAACATAATTTTATTAATATTGTAAGTTTCCCACTTCAATTTCCTTATTGCGTAGGATAACCTTTGCCTTTGATTCAATAAATTAATTAAATTTCTTCTACTGCTTTTAAATCTTCTTTTCCTGTGTTTGATTTTTCTTTTACCTTGGTGATTATTAACCCTGACATTATGCCGATTAATGCAGGTACTAACCAACCTAGGCCATCATTATACATTGGAAGCTTACCAAAAATTTTCAAGCCTATTTCTATACCAAAACCTTTTAAGCCATAAGCAACACTAACAACTCCAGTAAACAAAAGTGTTAACCCATAAATTATTTTATTTCCCTTAAATAATTTATCTAACATAGCAAGTGCAATAAGCATTATAGCAATTGGATAAATCATATCTAATACTGGCACTGAAATTGTCAGTATTTTTGTTAGCCCCATGTTTGCCAGTGTCATACTTGATAAGGTTAGTATTCTTACCCAGCTTTTATAATTAATTCTTTTTGTAAGTGTAGCAAAGTACTGACTGCAAGAAGTAATAAGTCCTACACTTGTTGTTAAACATGCAAGAGTAAAGATAATTGCAAGTAGTACTGCCCCTGGTTTACCAAATAAATATGTTGTAACATTAGTTAAAGTATTTGCCCCATTTTCTGTACTGCCAAATCTTCCTCCACTACAAGCACCTAAATGTGCTAAAATTCCGTAGATTACAATAAGTAATGTACCTGCTATTAACCCTGCTTTAACTGTTGTAGATACTACGTATTTTTCTTCCTTAACTCCTTTTGACTTTATTGCAAGGGCAATTACAATTCCGAAGTTTAAAGCTGCAATAGTGTCCATAGTCAAATAGCCTTCTAAGAATCCTTTAACAAAAGGTGCTTCAACATATGCTCCTGAAGCCTCACCATATCCTCCTAAAGGTTTTAAAAATGAGCCAATTACAACCACAAATATTAAAGTTAATAATGTTGGTGTTAATACCTTTCCCATACGATCAACTAATTTTGTTGGAGATAATGCTAGCCAATATGCTATGGAGAAAAATACTAAAGTAAAAATTAAACGTGCCAATACTTGTGATACATTACTAGGTAAATATGGTGATACAGCCATTTCAAAAGGTAAGCTTCCTGCTCTTGGAATGCCTAAACATGGTCCAATAGAAAGATATATTAATACAGTGAATATCATTGCAAATATTGGATTTACCCTTTTTGCTAAATCTTCTAATCCTCCAGATTTAGCAACAGCAATTACTCCTAAGATAGGAAATCCTACGGCAGTAATTAAAAATGCCCCAAGTGCAATCCATACTTTTTGCCCTGCTGACTGCCCCAGAAATGGTGGAAAAATTAAATTACCAGCCCCGAAAAATAATGAAAATAACATAAGTCCTACAAATAATAAATCTTTTTTTGATAATTGTTTCATAATCAATTGTCCCCCTTTTTAATAATATTTTTTATTTTTAGCCATAAAAAAAACCGCCCCTTGATTTCTCAAGGGACGGAATATATTTCCGCG
>CAKVNP010000387.1 GCA_934777095.1 uncultured Clostridium sp.
AAATTCCTGAATTAGTTGAGAATTTATATAAGCTTAAATGTGAAGGCCATGATATTGTTTTACTTCCTATTGCCTATACACATAATGATCAAGCTATTTTAAATAAGATAAATGAATATTCAATCAACACCTATGGTGAAGATGGCGCATTTACAGTATTAGGTGAAAATTTAAATATGATGGATATTATGTCACTTTTAGCTTGTTGTAAGTTATATATAGGTGTAAGTTTCCATGGAGCAGTTACCGCACTTAGTTTTTCTAATAGTGCTATCGGTTATGATTATATGCATAATGGAAAAACAAAAGATTTATTTAAAACATTAAATATTCCTCAATACTATATTACAAACTCTCATGAATTAGAAAAAACAATTCAATCAATTAAAACAGAGGGATGCTATGTTGAACTAGATCAAAAGATAGTTAATATCAATCATCATTTTGATAACATGTGTCATATTTTAGAAGAGGATTATAAAGAAAAAGATAAGAATCAATTCTATCTTGAATTCTCTCAAGCAATCTTTGAAATCAATAATTTCTATGAAAAATGTAAAAATTATGATGATATAACTGATCAACTTTCTCATCTTGATCAACTCGCCCGAGCAACACATATTCAATTAGAAAACTTAAAATACGAGCATCAACAATTACAAGATAAATATCTTGAAACTGTTAATCAATTAGAACAAACAACAGCTCAACTTCAAAAAATACAAAATACTGTTTTATATAAAGGATATCATAAAGTTAAAAGTGTTTTTAAAAAATAAATAAAGATTGTTCAAGCAATCTTTATTTTTTTGTGTAATTTGTCGTTTTTTGTTATAATTTCGTTGTTATAGAGGGGGAGTTTTATGAAAAATCTACAAAATAAATTTATTTCTGGTTTAGATGGTTTACGTGCTATTGCTGTCATCATGGTCGTAGGATATCATTTGAGCTTTTCACTTTTTAAAGGTGGAGTCTTGGGGGTTACCATTTTCTTTGTTATTTCTGGATTCTTAATTACAAGATTACTTCTTCAAGAATTAGAAAATAAAAATTCTATTGATTTAAAAAACTTTTGGATAAAACGAATCAAAAGAATATGGCCTGCTTTAGTTTTTATGATTTCTATTACAATTATTGTATCTGCAATCTTTAATAGAGTCTTATTTACAAAAGCATGCCGTGATTTTGTATCCGCTATTCTAGGTTTTAATAACTGGTATCAAATTTTTAATAATATTTCTTATTTTGACAATGGTGGTGCACCTTCACCATTACTTCATTGTTGGTCTTTAGCGATTGAAACTCAATTTTATTTGATTTTCCCTATCATTATTATTTTAATATCTAAATTCAAATCTAATAAAAATGAAAGAAGTCGTATATTATCAATTATTACTCTTTTATTGATTGTGATTTCTACATCTTTGATGGCTTTACTATTTCAACCAACAGGTGATCCAAGTCGTGTTTATTATGGTTTAGATACACGCGCATTTTCATTATTAGTAGGTGCTTTACTTGCTATCATTACACAATGTGATTTTAAAGTTTCATTAAAAAAATCAGTATATGATATTGGTGGTATTATTTCATTATTCATTATTTGTTTAATTGTTTGTCGTGTTGCCGGATACGATGAATTTCTTTATAAAGGTGGTTATTTAATTGTTTCTATTTTGACTGCTTTTGTTATTTTATCTATTTTAAGAAAAAATAGTATTTTATCTAAAATTCTTTCTATACCTGTCATTGATTGGCTTGGTAAATTGTCTTATAGTATTTATTTATGGCACTACCCTATTATTATTTTAATGAGTGGAGGAAAGAAATCATCTATCTTAACAGTATCTATCGAAATACTGTTAACACTAATTATGTCAGTGATTTCTTACTATGTCATAGAAACTCCTATTAGAAAAGGAATTATCGTTCAAACAATTAATTTATTAAAAGAAAAAAACTACAATACAAAGTTAAAAAAAGGTCTTTCAACAATTTCATTATGTCTTGTCCTTATTATTTCAAGTATTTTATGTGTTGCTTTTGTACCAAAAGAAACAATGTCGAATAACATTGCTTCTACAACACCTAAAAAAGAAAAAACAGTTGAAAAGCAAACGACAACTGAAATAACATCAGATGATGATATGCTTTATAGTCTTGATCTTCTTATTCTAGGTGATTCTGTAGCTGATGGAGCTTCTGAAATGTTACACCAAACATTCCCTAGTAGTCCAATCGACGCAAAGGTTTCTAGACATTGTTCGGAAAGTGTTCCTATCTTTCAAACATATCTTGATCATGGTTGGGATGGTGCTGGTCTTGTTTACTCCCTTGGAACAAATGGTCCGGTTTATGATTTTTTACCAAAAATTAGAAGTATGCTCCCAAAAGATAAACCGATGTTCATTTTAACAATACGTGCTCCATATGAACAATGGAATGATGATAATAACGAAAAAATCAAGAAATTTTGTGATGAAAATGATAATGTTTATTTGATTGATTGGGCTTCTTATAGTAAAGGACATGATGATTGGTTTGTAAGTGACGAAACACACTTAACAACTGAAGGTACTGTTGGTTTTTCTAACTGTATTAAAGAAAAAGTTTTAGAAGTTTTTAAAAATAAAAAATAAAAATTGTACATAAAAAGCACTCCCTCAGGAGTGTTTTTGTATTATTGAATTTCTAAACTATAATATTTCTTTAAATTGTTTAGTACTTGATCATTAGCACCGTATCCACCTGCAGAAACAATAACATTACCATCTCTATAGTAATAATATGTAGCTTCTTTTTCTTCATTATAAGTAATTCCTACCGTTTTTCCAGTAGAGGTTGTTTTTGTTTCA
>CAKVNP010000388.1 GCA_934777095.1 uncultured Clostridium sp.
AATTTCACCTGAATAAAGGAGATAAACATTAAATATAATTAACAAAATTAATATTATAAACCAGATAAATTCATCAACGCTAAATCTTCTCATGCTGCCCCCACTATAAACAAATTAATTGCCATGGCAATTCCAAATACTATGGCTGAAATAATGCCTAACAAAATATATGAAAATCTCCTTTTAAATAATCCTAATGTCAGGATAAAATTCTTTAAATCCATCATAGGACCAAGTAATAAAAATGAGCTTACTGCTGCCACTCCAAAGTTATTTAAAAAACCTTTGGCAACAAAAGCATCTGCTTCTGAACAAAGTGACAAAATAAAAGATAGCCCCATCATAATTAAAATGGAATTAATTCCTCCAAAATGAAACTGCTTTATAATATCCTCATTAATAATGATTCCAAAGATGCTTGAGATTAAAGCACCAATAATAACATAAACGCTGATATTCAAAAATTCCTTAGATGCATGATTAATTAAATTAACTATACTCTTTCTATTAGGATCATATTGATTATCACTACAACAGCTGCATCCTGACTGCAGAATATCCTCCTTGATTATTTCATTTGTTTGTTTTTTTCCATATATTACGCCAATTATTGCTCCAACAATTATTGCCCCTATGGCACCAGCTATAGTACGTATTACAACTACAGATATATTATTAGGAAAAGAATAATAAGTTGACATTATTACAAGAGGATTCACTATAGGCACTGAAAGCATAAATGTTATGGCAACACTTACAGGGAGCCCTTTTTTAATTAGGCTCCTAGTTACTGGTACTATTGCACACTCACACATAGGCAGAATTAAGCCTGTGCAAGCTGCAGCTACTAAGCCAACTACTTTGTTTTTAGGCAAAAATCTTCTTATTGTATCTTCTGATAAATATACCTGAATAATTCCTGATATTAATGCACCTATTACCACAAAAGGTAATGATTCAATCGTAATTCCTAAAAAGCTCCAAGCCCATTCTCTAAATATCCCCATCTATTTCATTCCTTTTCTAAAATAATCTTTAATAATCCTCTGCAGCTCTCTTATTTTCTTATTTACAAATAGCTTTGATTCCATCAATGATTCTGCCAAGTTTCCAAAGTCATTTACATCTATTATATGTGACGTAGGGTTTATATTCTCTAACAGCTCCATATTCTTAGAGGACTTTTTTGTTTCAGTAGAATTTAGAATTATTAAATTGCTTATTTTAATTAAAGGCAGTAAAAGTTCTCCAAAATTCTTTATATATTTTTCACAAGTACTGCCATTAATAACATAATACATTGTCTTCACTTTATATATCTTATCAACTTCCTTATGATAAATAACACCATATAAACTCTCTAAATCTTCAGTTCCATTTAGTTCAATAATCACTCGATGAGGATTTAACTTTAATATTTCACCTGTTAACAGCTTAATAGCATCTTGATTTTCACCATAGACTTGATATAACTTGATGTATTCAACACCCTCATATTTATCTATTATACTGGTATTTCCCTCTTCCAAGGACAAAACAACAATTTTTTCACCTTTAACTGCTGTTATTTCAATTAGAGAATTTATAAAGGTTGATTTACCAGCCCCTAAAAATCCTCCAACTAATTCTAAATTTATCTTCATTTAAATAAAAAACTTCCTAATTTCATTTCTATTTAAATTTGTCCCTATAAAGGAAAGAATTGATTGGCCTTCATATTTAACTGGTTCTATAATACACTCATTTAAGGTGAAATTGACTTGTCCCTTTTCTCCATTATTTAATTCTACAAATCCCTTTGCCCTAACAATTTTACCGAATAATTTATTATTAGCAATAAAATTAAACTTAGATTTTATTTCTTCTTTTGATAAAGTCTTTTCTATGGATAATGCATAGCTCTCAAAAACAGGTTCTAGGTTTTCCCTTAATACAGCAGTTCCTACAGTCTGTGATCTTACAATGCTGGCTTTGCTTGCTATAGTTCTTATGGTATCTCTTTTTTCTTCTTTCCCCTCCATTAACTTACAGCCATTTACCTCAAGCCAGGATTGATCAACTACTTTTGCCTTAGGATTTAACTTTCTAATTTCCTCCTCAACTTTAAATAAATAACTTACATTTACCAGCTGTGTTCTGCTTAATACTATTACTTCAGCAGTTTTAATTTGATCTATAAAAAATTTTCTAAAATTCTTTAAATAAACAAAAAACCTCTCTGCATCTACTACTGTAATTAAATTATCAATATAATAATTTTCAAGTCCCTTTCCATTAAACACCTTAACTATGTCACTAAGTTTTGCTATGCCTGTAGGCTCAATAATAAGCCTTTCTATGTTATAATCCTTCACCACTTCATACAAAGCTTCCTTAAAATCACCTGTTACCTGGCAGCAGATACAGCCAGAGTTTATTTCCTTAATTTTGACATTGCTTTCTTTAAGTACCTGACCATCAATGCTTACCTCTCCAAACTCATTTTCTATAATAGCTATATTTTCTTTATAATATCCATCTTTAATGAGTTTCTTAATTAACATTGTCTTGCCTGCACCTAAAAATCCTGAAAATATATCAACTTTAATACTCATTACCTTACCCTTATACCTAAATTATTCATTACAAAATCTTATGTTTTAAATTAAGTAAATATGTATTTTCAAATTTTGTTTTCTTCAATAAATAAAAAAGAGCCTCCCTATAAATGAATTTAATCATCTATAGAGATAAGCTCTTTAATTTTTAATTATTAATTATTTTAGTTATTGTAGAAAAGACTTTCTGTTGCATATTCTGCATCACAAGTTACATCAATTCCTAATTTTCTAAAGGTTTGTTCATCAC
>CAKVNP010000389.1 GCA_934777095.1 uncultured Clostridium sp.
ATCCTGATATTAAAGGACTTCCCGAAAATATCAGATATATGATAACTTGGACAGAGAATAAACTGTGATTAAATCAGCTGTTTATTAAAAAAGTTGAAAAATATTGCAGACTAAAGTAAACTTTCCTTAAAGAAATAATAATTGCAGGAGAGATTGTTTATGGAAAAGTTGTACTATGAAGATCAGTATTTAAAAGAATTCGTAGCAGAAGTTATTGAGATTAAAGAAGTTAACGGTAGATATCATGTTGTATTAGATAAAACTGCTTTTTTCCCAGGGGGAGGGGGCCAGCATAATGACTTAGGCTTTATTGGAGATCATGAGGTAATCGATGTATATGAAGATAATGGAGAAATTTATCATGTGGTAGAAAAAAAGCCAATAAAGATACATAGAGTTAAATGTAAAATAGATTGGGAAAGAAGGCTTGACGGAATGCAGCAGCATTTAGCACAGCATGTACTTTCAGGCTGTTTCTTTACTTTATTTAATGCCAATACAGTAAGTGTGCATGTAGGTAAAGAAATTGCAACAGTAGATATAAAAGGAATAGTTTCAGAAGAGATGATAAGAAAGGCTGAAAGCTATGCCAATGATGCTATACAGAGGAATTTAAAGGTAGAAATGTATGCGCCGACTAAAGCAGAACTTAAAAAGATAAAAATTAGAAGAGATCTTCCACAGACAGATAATGAAATACGTATAGTAAGTATTGAAGATTTAGATGTAAATGCCTGCTGTGGAGTACATCCTTCATCAACACTAGACCTAGGAATAATAAAAATAAAGAAATGGGAAAAACATAAAGGTAATACTAGAATTGAATATTTAGCTGGAAAGAGAGCTGTGCTGGATTATATTAAAACTGATGAATTTTCAGCAAGTATTTGTAGATTTTTAAGTTGTGGAGAAGAGGATGCTCTTAAGACAATAAAAAATCTTAATAATAAGTTAAAGGAGCTGCAGGATGAAAATAGAAGTATAAATGCAGAACTAGCAGATTATCAAGTGGATGAAATGATAAAAGAAGCTGAAGTAATCAATGATATAGCAATAATAAAGAAAGTTTATGCTGGTGGAGACATTAGGACATTAAGCAGGCTTTCGGATAAAATAACCTCAAAGGCTAAAGCAATTTCTTTGTTTGCTATTGATAATGGAGAAAAAGCTAATCTTATTTTTACGTGTTCAAAAAATATTAAAGGAATTTCAATGAATGAAATATTAAAGGATGCCATTACATTAATTGATGGAAAAGGCGGCGGAAGCATTTATCAGGCACAAGGTGGTGGAAAAGGCGCAAATAACCTTGAATCATCATTAAATTATGCTGAGATGAAAATTAAAAATATGGTTAAGTAGTTTTTATAAAATAAATACGCTAGAATAAACTTAATTTTCTAGCGTATTTATGTAATTTAAAGTTCCTTTTCATAAATAACCAAATCTAATAAACGGCCAAACTTTTCACCTACATTAGTCAGGTGGGCTGCTTTGGTAAAATTGAATTTTTCAAATAGCTTAATGCTAGGAACATTTTCTCCACAAATTAAAGAAAGCAGAACTTTTATTTGTTTTTCCTTAGCTTTGCTAATTATAAAATCAATGGCAGCAGAACCAATTCCTCTAGCTACTGCGGAAGGTGATACATATATTGTAACTTCAGCAGTTCTTCTATAAGCTTGTCTAGTGCTATATGGTGCAAGAAGTACATAGCCTAAAGATATATTATTTTCCTTTATCATGAAGCTTTCGTATAAGGAGCCTTGATGAAAAAGGATATTTTCCATAATTTCGTCAGTTATTTCTCCAGTGTGGAATGTTGCAGTGGAATTTTCCACATAATAAGTATATATTTCCTTGGCAGCTGAAATATCTTCTTTTGTAGCTTTAGTAAACTCAATACCCATAGAATTCTCCTTTTATTATAAATTTACATTATATTAATTATATAAATATAGGTAAAGCATGTAAAGTAATTTGCAAAGTGCGGTATAATATGGTAATAAAGTAAAAAGGAGTATATAATTACTATTATACATTAGTACTAGAAGGAGGGAGAGTATGTGGAAAAAAATTATAGTTTCAATGCTAGTTATAGTAGCGCTTATGGTAGGGCTATTAGGAGCATCATATTATTATGTAAAAGGTAAAATTTATAAGGATGTAGCTGATAGTCAGGTTGAAAAAAGCATTAGCAGTGATGTTTTAGAGGAGGACGATGATCAGGTTACTTATAAAGAAGTAGATGGCATAACCAATGTATTATTAATTGGAACTGATAAAAGAGCTGATCTTGATGGCTGTAGATCAGATTCCATGATAATTGCTACATTGGATAATAATAATAAAAAAATTAAATTAACTTCGCTTTACAGGGATGCACTGGTGTACATACCGGGGCATGGTGAAGATAAGATGAATGCAGCTTTTGAATTAGGCGGAGTAAAATTACTTTTTCAAACTATCAAGAAAAATTATGATATTGATATAAATGATTATGTAGTAATAGATTTTAGTGGCTTTGAAACAGTAATAGAACAACTAGGTGGAGTAGAAGTAAATGTTAAGGACTATCAGCTTGAAGAATTAAACAAATATATTGGAGAGTCTACAGGTGGAAATGATTGTCCTGTTAAAAAGGCTGGCAAGCAGGTTCTGAACGGAAAACAGTCTCTAGCTTATGCAAGAATAAGATATGGCGTAGGCGATGATTATGAAAGAACTGAAAGACAAAGGGAAGTAGTATTAAAGATGGCGGAAAAGCTTAAAGATACTAATCCAACAAAGTATTTTGGAATAATGTCAGCTATGCTTGATTATCTTACTACTAACATAGA
>CAKVNP010000390.1 GCA_934777095.1 uncultured Clostridium sp.
AGCACATTTTCTTTCACGGTAAGCCAGGGAAAAAGATAATCTCTCTGAAACATATAGCCCATCTTATCTAGATTATCGGACGATTTATTATCATTAAAAACTATGGTTCCTGATGATGGCTTTAAAAGTCCGCTGATTATATTTAATAGTGTTGATTTCCCACATCCTGAAGGACCTATAATACTTACAAACTCTCCTTTTTCCACATTAAATGATACATCCTTAATAGCTTCGGTTACTCCCTTTACACTATGATAGTTCATATTAATATCTTTAACTTCTAATAAACTCACTTTTTATCACCTCAAATTGTAAATGATAATTGTCTTAAATGTTGTTTACCACTGCTTGCTATTTTTTTACTGCTTTTTCTGCAAAAGAATTATCCACTATCTTATTGAAATCAGGTCTTGTCTTTACTAAAGATGAATCGTAACTTTGTATTATATCTAATAGCCTGCCTAGTTCTTCTTCCTTTACTGCTGGTGTAGCAGCATAAGCATCTATTTCCTTATAGTTTTCTATAACATTAATGATTATATTTCTATCTGTTCCTGGGAAAAAGCTGATAATTGAATCTGCTATTTCTTCATTACTATGAGTATTTACCCACTCCTGTGCTTTTGCTATAGCATTAGTAAATCTTTGAACTACTTCTGGTTTTTCTTTCATATATAATTGTGTAGTATAAAAACAAGTATAAGATATATTGCCTGCTGATTCTCCAATTGATGCAACTATGTGGCCATTTCCTTCCTGTTCAAGCATTGAAGCTGTTGGCTCAAATAATGCTACATATTCTCCTGTACCTGAAATAAATGCGCCGGAAGTAGCTGTAAAATCAATATTAGTAACCATACTTACATCTTTTTGTGGATCTATTCCATTATCTTTTAATACGTACTCTAAAGCCATTTCTGGTATGCCGCCAGGTCTTCCCCCAATAAGTTCTTTGCCTTTAAGACTTGTCCACTCAAAATCTTTTTCTTCATTTCTGCCAACTAGGAATGAACCATCTTTTTTAGTTAATTGAGCAAAAACTACCGGATAATCTTCTCTTCCTTGATTATAAATATAAACAACCTGCTCTGGTCCTGAGAATCCAATATCAGCATTACCACTTAATAACTGCTGCATTGTCTTATCTGCTCCCTGACCGGTAGCTAAATCAATATTTATGCCTTCTTCTTCAAAGAACCCTTCATTGATTGCCACATACATTGGTGCATAAAAAACTGATCTTACAACTTCATTAAGCCTAACAGTCACAAGCTTATCATCACTCTCTGCCTTTTTCTTGCCACAGCCAACAAAACAAAATACACCCATTAGCACAGTCATTATTACTGCTGTAAGTTTTAAACCTTTCCTTTTCATATTCTCCCTGCTTTTATTTATTTCTTTACTATATACTATGAGAATATAATAATATTGTCGTTAAATATAATAAAAAAATAGATATAAACTAAGGCTTTCGCCTTAATTTATATCTATTAAAATTACACTTCGAACTTTTCTACTGCAGAAACCATTTCATCTGTACTATCCGCAAGATCATTTGCTGTATCTTTAACTGTTCTTGCTGAAATAACAAATTCATTACATGAAGCAGATATTTCCTGAGATGTTGCTGAAATTTCTTCTGAAACAGAAGTTGCTTCTTCAACTCTTGAAATTATCTTATCTTTTTCTTCTAAAATTCCGCTGAAGCTATCATTTATTCTATCTATCATTGGTGATATTTCTTCTAATGTATTCATAATACCTTGATGTGAATCTATAGTATTTTTTACATTCTTTTCACCTTCTGATATCTCTATTTTAATATTTTCACTTGTTTTAGCAATGCTTTCTGTCTTTGATAATAATGTAGCTATTACATTATATATATTCTTAGTTGACTCTTTACTTTGTTCTGCAAGATGCCTTATTTCATCAGCAACTACCGAGAATCCTTTTCCAGCTTCACCTGCTCTTGCTGCTTCTATAGCCGCATTTAAAGCTAACAGGTTAGTTTGTTCTGAAATAGAGCTAATTAAATTAGTTATTTCATTAATCTTATCCATATTAACTTTCATTTCATCTATTTCACCAGCAAAACTATTGAATGAATCATTAAGGTTTTCCATAAATGCTGAAAGCATATCCATATCCTCACAGCTTTCATTTGCCTTTTCAGCCATCTCATTTGATTTTTCATTTACATCGATAATACTCTTATTATTTTCAGTTATAATACCATTAAACTCATCTAAAACATTGTTAATTTCTAATAATTGTTCTGATTGCTTTTCTAATGCTCTAGTTGATTCTTCAACTGCATTATTTATACTTTCAGTTCCTTTTACAAACTGATCTGATATATCTAAAAGTTCACTGTTTTTACCATGTACATTATCTGATAAAACTTTAATTGTCGTTATCATTTCTGATACTGACTCTTTAGTGTCTTCTAAAGCAGCATATATATCATCTATTTCATCATCTTTAACTGCTTTATATTCTCTTCTTTTAAAGTTTCCTGTTGATAATTCTTCAACAGCATCTTTAAGATTAACTAATCTATTAACAAATTTTTTAGTATTTCCATATGTAGCTAATATCATTAATAAAATAACAACAACAGAAATTACCACCAATCCTATAGTTAATTTATTTAAACCACTTAACATATCACGCCTCTCAACTGATATGCCCACTGACCAGCCAGTTGATTCAATAGGTGCATATCCCATAAACTTAGTTACACCATCTAACTTATATGAACCAGTTCCACATTCACCTGCTATCTGCTTTTCAGTAATTTCTGCAAGCTCTTGGTAT
>CAKVNP010000391.1 GCA_934777095.1 uncultured Clostridium sp.
TTATTGAAGATAAAACAATTAGAAGAATGCGTATGAGAAACTTTAGAAAGATGATATATGCCAATCATTTTGATAAAGACTATTTAGAAATTGAACAAAATAAAAAATCATTAGAAACAAATATAGAATTGGCTTTAAAAGATAATGATTTTACAACTGCTAAGGAATTATGCGAAGCATTAGAAAAACAAGTTAAATTACTTCAAAGTTAATAAATAATAAAGGGGAAGATTAAATCTTCCCCTAAATTTTAAGAAAATTTTTATTCTCGTCTTTATTCTTTTCCCAAACGTGTCTTCTAATTATTATATATTTAATATTTTATGCTTATAAATTAACTTGTAACAATTAATTTACTTTAAACAAACTTATAATTTTCAAATACTATATAATATAACTCTAATAATAGGAGATGATCTGCATGTCAAGAAATTATTGTAATAATAACTCCCCTTGCGGTAACCCCTTTTCTTCACCTGACATTAACTCAACAGGCTTTGGTAATCCTTCCATCTATACTTTATTAATATTATCCTTAGTTTTTGGTGGCGGTTGTGGACCTGAGAGCTTTTGGGGACCTTATAAAAATATTTATCTTTGCAGCGGGTTTAATAGTGCTTGGTGTAACAGCTTTATAGGAAACAATCCTTTATTTAATAATTCCGCTGGACAAGTTGGTAGTTTTTTTAATAGCAGTATTTAAATTTAATTACCATCTTAACTATTTTTCAAAAGGAATTAATTTAAAAGCTATTAGCATTAATCACGCTGATAGCTTTTATCAACTCTAAAGTTTCTTAAATTTTTATTTACCATTGTCCTTTATAAAGGTATAATGCTTATATAAACGTATACATTTTTTTTTATGGGAGGAATATATGAAATATATTGATTTAGGTAAAAGTGGCATTCAGGTTTCTGAAATAGGTCTTGGCTGCATGAGAATGAATTCTTTAGATAAAGCAGCAGCAGAAAAAATTATTAAAACTAGTTTAGAAGAAGGTATCAACTTTTTTGATCATGCCGATATCTATGGAAACGGAAGATCTGAAGAAATCTTTTCAGAAGCTCTTAATACCACGCCATCATTAAGGGAAAAAATTATTATTCAAACGAAATGTGCTATAGTTCCAGGTGTAATGTATGACTTTTCAAAAGACCATATTATTAATTCAGTAAATGGTAGCTTAAAAAGATTAAACACCGAATATCTAGATACTTTACTTCTACATAGACCAGACACATTAATGGAGCCTGAAGAAGTAGCTAGTGCTTTTGCGCAGCTTCACCAAGAAGGTAAAGTAAGAAAATTTGGTGTAAGTAACCATACGCCAATGCAAATTGAATTAATAAATAAATATTTAGATGAAAAACTAATAATTAATCAGCTTCAATTTGGAATTATGCATACAGAAATGATAGATACAGGATTAAATATGAATATACATAACGATGCTTCCATCAATAGAGATGGACATGTGTTAGAATATTGTCGTATTAAAGACATAACAATTCAAGCATGGTCTCCTTATCAATATGGATTCTTTGAAGGAGTATTTTTAGACAATGAAAAATTCCCAGCTTTAAATAAAAAAATAGCTGAAATTGCAGAAAAATATAATGTAAGTAACACAACAATTGCAACTGCATGGATATTAAGACACCCTGCTAAAATTCAGACAATTGTAGGAACTATGAATCCTAATCGTTTAAAGGAAATTTGTAAGGCCTCCAATATAACATTAACAAGACAAGAATGGTATGAAATTTACCTAGCTGCCGGCAATATACTTCCTTAATAAATTTTTATTCTGACAAAGAAAAACTGTAGCACTAATCTTATCGTGCTACAGTTTTTTAAATCAAACTTAATTTGTGATTAATCATCAAATATTTTTAATCTAACATTGCTGAGTTTCAATTTGCATTTTCAACTTTCTTTTCTCGTAATAATGCTTCATGCATCACAACCATAAAAATAAGTACTACAGTAAGATATACAGGAAATAGTTTTATATTAATATGCTCAGCAATAAGTCCAAAAAGCGGTGGCATTAATAATGTTCCTACATAAGCGCTTGCCATTTGCACTCCTATAATTGCCTGCGATTTATCCGCGCCAAAATGCGCTGGTGTTGAATGAATAATACAAGGATAGATAGGCGCACAGCCAAGGCCAATCATTATCAATCCAAGTAATGCTACATATTCTCCTAATGGAAGCAATAAAATTATAATCCCCATAGCTGAAATTCCTTGCCCTAAACGAATCATTTGTGCATCTTTTAATTTCATTGTAATGAAACCGCTTATTGCTCTTCCTATGGTAATTCCTATAAAGAACATACTAGCAAAACCCGCAGCTTTCTCTGGCGAAATACCTTTATGTAAAGTTAGGTAACTACTTGCCCAAAGTCCTGTTGTTTGCTCTAATGCACAGTAACAGAAAAATGTGATCATCACCTCTTTTGCACCTGATATTTGTACGACTTCTGCTAAAGTAAGTGCTTTTTCTTTTATTTCATCTTCGTTTTTCTCAGCTGCTCTATTTTTCCATAAAGGCAGACTAAAAATCAAAACAACAGTTAATAATATTTGTAGCATGGCAATGTAACGATATCCTGCATTCCATCCTTGTCCACCAGTCATGGCATAGCCCATAATATATGGTCCAACTGAAGCACCTATTCCCCACATACAATGAAGCCAACTCATATGTCTACTTTCATAATGAAGTGCCACGTAATTATTAAGTGATGCATCTACGCTACCAGCTCCAAGTCCATAAGGAAC
>CAKVNP010000392.1 GCA_934777095.1 uncultured Clostridium sp.
TCTCCTATATAATCGTACAATGTTTGGCTAAATTCTTCCTTCGTTATCTTTTCATACTTATCAATTAATATTAGTACTTCATTCTTATTTTCAATTTCTAGATAATCTAAAACCGCCGACAATATTTTCCTGTTGCTAATTTGAAACTGGAAATTATTAAGCCCAATTTCTTTAAAAGCTTTAGCAGCAACGCTTATTACAAAGGCATCATTATCTATACTTAACTTACCATTACCAATGATATCTAAATCACATTGATAAAATTCTCTATATCGTCCCCTTTGATTTCTTTCTCCCCGATATACCTTTCCTATCTGATATCTCTTAAATGGAAAGATAAGTTCATTATAGTATTGGGCTACATATCTTGATAAAGGCACAGTTAAATCAAATCTCAAGGATAAATCATTTTTCCCCTTATTAAATCTATAAACTTGTTTTTCTGTCTCTCCTGCTGATTTTGCAAGAAGTACCTCTGATTTTTCAATTATTGGCGTATCTATTGGCAGCAGCCCATTTTCTTCATATACCTTTTTAATTTTCTTTACTATATCCTCAAATATTTGCTGCTCTTTAGGTAATAGCTCCATAAATCCTGGTAAAATTGACGGTTTTATTATATTTTGTTTCATAATCTATACTTCCTTTCAAAATTATTTTTATCTATCAAAAAAGCCATGCAGGCATATACCTTGCATGGCTTACAAAAATTATGAAACACTAATGATTTCATTGCCAGCAGAGATACAAGCCTACCAAACTAGACCTGTATCTGCTTTTATCTACAGAAACAAGTCCACTAGCAATGATGATGTATTAAATTGATTTTATTAATGATTAGCGTTTTCATAATTACTCCTCCTAAATCTTTTATTAAATTTTATATCATTACTAATAATATTTCAATAGGAATTTTAATGACTTCTCCTGATGCTTGTCTTTTCTTTGAAATCTTGTAGATTTACACCTCAATTCATCATTCATAATTCATAATAAAAAAAGAAATCCCCTAATGGGATTTCCTCCTTAACTATTCACTCTTAACTTTTTAATATCCTTTAACTTCTTCACCTTTAAGCATATTAACTGCTGAACTAGTACCTATTCTATCACAGCCTTCATTAATAAACATTTCTAAATCAGCAATGCTCTTAACTCCACCTGCAGCCTTCATCTTCACATTTGCCCCTATATGCTTTTTAAATAATCTTATGTCTTCAATTGTAGCACCTGCAGTACCAAAACCAGTTGACGTCTTAATATAATCAGCACCAGCTTCAGTTACAGCCTTACACATTGCAATCTTTTCTTCTTCAGTTAAATAGCATGTTTCAATAATAACTTTTAATATTTTATCCCCACAAGCTTCTTTTAAGGCAGCAATTTCTTTAGTTACCTTATCATACTCTCCGTTCTTAACATCTGAAATGTTAATTACCATATCTATTTCATTAGCACCATCTTCAATAGCTTTCTTAGTTTCTACAACTTTAGCTTCTGTTGCAGAATAACCTAAAGGGAAACCTACTACTGTGCATATATTTATTTTATCACCATATTTTTCATGAATTCTTGAAATATAGCAAGCAGGAATGCATACTGAAGCTGTTCCATATTCAATTGCTTCATCGCAGATCTTTTGGATATCTTCCCATGTTGCAACTGCCTTTAATAAAGTATGATCAATATGTTTTAGTATTTCTTTCTTTTCCATAATTAACACCTCATAAATAAATTTTAATTATTATCTAAATATATATTAATTATATTTTGTTATATTGTCAACAAAAAATGTTAAAGTTCAAACATTTTATCTACATTAATTATAGTATAACCAATTTTTTTGCATATTAATTATTAAAATGTTAGAATATAAACAATTACTATTGATACTATATAATAGGTGATATATTTTATGAATAAAAAAATGCAGAGAACAAATAAATTGATACAGATTTTAAAAGAAAAGAATGGAGCCTCCGTTAAAGAGTTATCGCAGATTCTTGAAGTTTCAGAAATGACAATTAGACGCGATTTAGAGGTACTAAAAGATAATAATATCGTTACTAATGTTTATGGTGCGACTATTTATAACCCTACTAATAATATTAATAAACTTTCTTCTTATGATTTAGATACAGAAACTATTAAATTTGAAGATAAAAAATGTAAGATTGGCTTAGCAGCTGCTAAATTAATTAAAGCTAACGACATAATTATTATCGACACGGGTACTACAACTGTAAAGCTCGCTGAAAATATACCTGACGATATTAAAATTACTGCTTTATGCTATAATGCCAATATATTAAATGCTTTAAAGGGTAAAGAAAATATTAATTTAATTTTTTCAGGTGGCTATTTTCACCCTAATACTCAAATGTTTGAGTCTGAAGATGGGATTTCTCTAATTAATAAAACTCGTGCCACTAAAGTTTTTGTTTCTGCTGCTGGAATACATACTGAACTTGGTGTTACCTGTTCAAACAGCTACGAGGTTGCTACTAAAAGGGCTATCCTATCCTCATCCTTAGAGAAAATTCTATTAATTAATTCTGAAAAATTTGGCACTGTTCAATCTTCTTATTTTGCTGATTTATCAGAATTTGATGTTATTATAACTGATAATAACATAGATGAATCTTGGAAATATTCCATTGAAAAATTAGGAATTACTCTAATTATTGTATGAAAAAAGTGTTATCAAAGATTGCTTATAATCCTTGATAACACTTTTTATCTAACCTTAATTTTTTTGTTTTTAATAATAAGTATTAACTGCTTCTTAT
>CAKVNP010000393.1 GCA_934777095.1 uncultured Clostridium sp.
TCAGCATGAAATACTTTTTTGAAATAATCGCAAGCTTCTTTAGTTAATGGCTCCTCGCCAGTAATAATTTTTTTAGGAGAGATATTTATTTTACCTTCTTCATTTAATTTAGCAGCAATATTAATGCAGGAAGGATAGCCAGATAAATAAGTTGGATTATAGTGTCCCACAGTAGAAACCCATTTTTCAAGAGGGCTTTGAGCATTGATGATAATGCTTTTACATTTATATTGTTCAAGACCAAAAGTAGCAAGGGCAGTACTAGCATAGCCGCTACCAACAGGAGCAATATAAAGGCTTTTTATAGGAAAATCTTTTAAACCTAAAGATCTCTCGCCGCCGTTAATGCTTAGACGTGCAAAGTGTGCTTCAAGAATAGTAAGAGCTTTCTTATTATATAGAAAAGTTGCCGGAACGCCTGTAGTACCAGAGGTGTGGACAATATAATTGTTCTTTATTTGGGGTAGCATACTTTTGGTATTTGCAAGAGAGTTTAACTCTGATTGAGTTATTTTAGAGGAGGTTATTTCAAAAAAATTATTTATTATATCTTTTTTAGTAATTAAGGGTATCTGAGATATTTCAATAGAGGATAAATCACCAAATTCGATGCCAGAAGCTGAATATAGCTTTTTATAAAAGGGACAATTATTATAAGCATATTTTAATAAAAATTTAAATTTTTCTTCACTATAAGTTAATATTTTTTCTCTAGACCAGGAATTATGATCATAAAGTGACTTACCATGTTTAACTAAATCAATTAACATACCTTTCACATCCTTTAATATAGTAAGATTTAGATTTAAGAACATATTTTTTTATTATTTATTTAATATAATCATAGTTTAATTATAGGATTAATTGCTAGTTTTTACTATATCATTACAGTAGCAAGTAGCACATTACTATTGTAGAATGGTTACATAGATTATGTTACATAAAATAAAAAAACACCATCTAGATTGTAATAATACAATCTAGATGGCATTTATTAAATAGCTGCTATAATAGGCAATTGCTAGTAACAGCTTTTTTATGTCAAATCAAAATGATTTGATTACTCAATTGTGATTTTCTTTTCTTCTTTTTCAGCAGTTGGTTCTTTCTTTGGAAGCTCAACTGTTAAAATACCATTATCGTATTTAGCGTGTATTGATTCATCGCTTATATTATCAAAGTAGAAATTTCTTGTAACTTCACCAGTTTCAATTTCTTTCCTGATAAATTTATTAGTTTTATCATCATGTTCACTATGCTCTTCTTTTCTTACTGCAGAAATAGTTAAGTAATTATTCTTATAACTAATGTTTATATCTTCCTTATTAAATCCAGGCAGTTCAGCATGGATGATATATTTTTCTGGTGTATCTTTAATATCAGTCTTGAAGGCTCCTTTTAAAGTAGTTTTATAATTTAATGGTGATAACATATCATCATTAAAAAAGTCTTGGAACCAATCATTTAATGATAAATCGCTTCTGTCTTCTCCATTATTAAATCTAAAAGGTATTAATCCTAACATATAAAAGACCTCCTTGTATAAGGGTTTGATGTTTAAAATATTTGTGTTGAGATACATTGAATCTTATTAATGTATCTTTGGCACATCCCTTATTTCTTTTTACAAGTATATTATAGGTCTAAGGTCAAAGAAGGTCAAAGATGTATTAGTGAGAATAGATATCAGTGAATGAGAAAATTGAAGCTTTAGCCAAGTATTACCTAATTTCAAAAAAGTTCATTTAATTTTAAGTAAAAACAGCCATTTTTGGCCCAAATCTCTAAACAAGATTAGGGGACGGTTAATTACTTTATAGCTTTTTAAGACAAGCATAGCAGGAGTAAGGTTAAAAAAAAGTTAACCGTCCCTATGGTTTGTACTAAAAAGTGATAAAAAGACTTAACCGTCCCTTAGCTTGTACAAAAAGATGCTAAAATGAATTAACCGTCCCCGGGTTGTCTATAGATTACAGCGTGGTTTAGTGATAAAATAGTGTTATTGCAAATTAGGAGAAATGAGGTGAATGCTATGGATTTGAATGAACTTTTAGATGTGATCTTAATGTCAGGCTCTAAGGTTAGCAGGGAAGAAGGCAAAAAGTTATATAAAAATAAGAGCGTCAGTGATATTAAAGGAAAAAGAATTGATAATTTATATCATATTTATGGAAAGGTAAAAGATGCTAAAATAGATAAGCTTTATAATGTCCATATTAAAGTAGACCTGAAATATAAAAAAGTTGAAGGAGGTACATGCAGCTGCAGTGATTATTTAGAAAATAAGCAAATTCACCCAGGATTTAAGTGTAAGCATATAATGGCAGTTGCCTATATGTTTTATATTTTAGCTAAAGGAAAAGAGAAAAAGCAAAATAAGGAGAATAAAGAGAACAAACCTAAAAATGCTAACCTTGAAAAAGTAGAGTTAGCCATTGAACCTAGATTAAAACACATAAGCGATAGAGGGCAGGATAAATATATTGCTGAGTTCTGGGTAGGGGAATCTTCCATGGCTTTAATTAAATCCATTAATGAATTTATCTATTCACTTGAAAATAAGAGGTTTTTAAGTTTAAATGATAATTTTACATATAATCCTCATAAGCATATTTTTAATGAAGAGGCGGCTCGAATAATAAAGTACCTTAATAGTAGGATAGAAATAAAAGGTTCTGCAGAAAAGAAAATAGTGGGCAGGAATATTGAAATTACTGGTGATGAGTTAAAAGAATTTTTAAGTCTGCTAGATGATAATAAAACTATCATGATAAAT
>CAKVNP010000394.1 GCA_934777095.1 uncultured Clostridium sp.
ATAGATGATTATCATAATGAGATTTATGAAAATGAAACTGAAGAACAAGCTGAAGATGATTATTATGAAGATGAATATTATGAAGATGATGAAAATGATAATAGACAGCAAGATGATAATGATTATGAAGATGGAAAAGTAGTTGATTTAGAAAGTTTTTATAGTGATGATTATGAGGAAGATGAAGATGATGATTTTACGATTATTGAGAGAAAAGTAAAAGAAATCAGAAAAAAGAAAAAAGTAAAGAAGAAGCGTAAAAATAAGGAATTAAAAAGCAAAGAAACAAAAAGTAAAAAAAATAAGCAAAAAGAAAAAAATGATTATTATGACTTTGATATAGCAGAAGATAATGATGAGGAAAGTTCGTTTGATAAAATTAAGAAGCAAAAGGACAAGCCTCAGCGAAGAGAGATTATTGAGGAAAAGAAAAGCGGAGGAAGCTGGTTTGTAAAGCTGCTTTTATTACCAATAAAGATAATTCTTATGCCTGTTGCGGCTGTAATCTGGATAACATCAATGTTCTTAAAAGTTATTAATTTTGCAGCCTGGATAGTATCAAAAGTATTGCTGACGGCAGCTATTGCAATATTAGCTATTCATTTGTATCTAGTTTATAAAGGAGCTGCGGCTGATAAAAAAATATTATTAGCTACAGGGGCAGTAATTGGAGTATCAGTATTTTTACCACCAATATTAAAAGTTACGTATAAAATACTATCGAAGGCAAATGATGGGCTGATAGATTTTATATTTTAAGTTAAATATTAAGGAGACTCCCAAAATATTTGGGAGTCTTATTTAATATATTTTTAAAACAAATATTGTAAAATATATTAATATATGGTAATATTAAATCAATTAAAGTAAACGTATACAAAAAAGAAGGAGAGGATAGTCATGGAAGAAAATTTAAAAGGAATTGTAGTTAATAATGAGGATGTAGAAAAAAAGGAAATTTCAAAAGAAGATAAAGAAAAAGCAATTTTAGAGGAATATGAAAATCTATTAGGGTTTTAATTAATTAAGTTATCAAGTGGATTCAAAGCTGGATCCACTTTTTAATTTTTCTTTAAGAATAATTTAATAATACATACTTGAGTTATTAGTATTATAAGAATATAGTATAGGTAAAATTTAGTTTGAAATTAAAAAGAGGCGTGAAATTATGAAAAAGAGTCTATTAGCTATACTATTAATAACAATGGTTTTATCATTAACTGCCTGTAATAATGATGTTAAGATAAATAACAGCAGTGATGCTACCAGTAATAATACAATAAATATTGCTAGCAATGAGACAGATCAAAATACTTCAGATAATAGAACATCACAGAAAGCAGTTGAATCAAATAATGAAACACCGCAGAAGGCTGCTGATTCAAAAGATGAAATAATTGATAATCAGCAAGATTCCAACAAAGAAGAAGTGAATAATTTACTTGGCCAAATTTATCAGGAAGCAAAAGAAGGCAAGGTAATTAATTGTAAGTATAAGATTGGTGAGTATAATATTCAGTCAGTTTTTGATGATTTTGGTGAAGTTAAAGGAGAATATGTTTCAGCGGCAAAAGGATTATATTTTAGTTACGATGAAAGAAAGCTTACTTTTGGTACAAATAAAGGAGGAACTATTTTTGAGGCTAGAACATTTGATCCTAATCTCAAGAAAATTACTTTAAATGATGCATTAAATTATTTTGGAAGTCCAGATTATGATGTAACAACAGAATTAGATGAAAGAATAATAGGTTATGTTATAGATGATGATATAAAGCTTCTTTTAGTTTTTGGCAATGTTTCTGCTTCAGATAACCCTTGTTTAGATAATTATTCTTGTTTGGCTCCTTCACATACTGCTAATTCTATGGCGGATGATCCGGGACGAGAATGGTAAGTTATTGTTAGGAACAATAAAGTGAATGTACCTATGGCAGTGAATGTTGCCCGTGGCAAGAGGAAGTTGAAGTGGTGGAAGAATATTCCGTGGAGATTTTGTGAAAATAATCGAACATACTTTCGATTAGTGTGGTATAATAGATAATAAATAAACTATTATACTAGATTAAGGATGAGTGATGTGTCGGGAAGAAAACATATGATAATAGGCACTGCTGCAACGATAACTATCGCAGTGGTGTTGTTGATTAAAAATATTTTTAGTGGTTTTGATTTATTTATACCAATGATAGCAGGCGGGATAATTGGTTCTTATATGCCTGATATTGATGCGCAGCGTTCTACGGCTGCCCAGACATTTAATAAGGTTTTAACAGTTCTGATTACCGCAATGGCAATGAGCTATACTTTAGGACTAGTAATAAATGTTGATAACATTATGAAGATATTTAAAGTAAGTAATGGGAATCTTGATGGTGTAATTGTTTTTGCATGGGTTACTTTACTTGGTAAGTTATCACCTCATAGGATGTTTACTCATAAATGGTTGGGGACAATAATGTTTTGTGGAAGTTCATTTATGATAGGCAGCCAGTTTTTTGGAATTGGCTTTACTATAGGATATCTTCTGCATATAATCTGTGATAGATTTAGCAGAAAAGGAAAGTTTTTAAGGTTCTTTCAATTTAAGCTTCCTTGTAAAAATTATAAAAATAAAACGGTTATTAATTGGTAAGAGAGTCTGCGGACTCTTTTTTTATTGAAGTACATATGGAAAAAATAGTATAATAAAATAAGGATAAATTGGAATAAGGGGGTATTTATGGATAAGTGCAGATTAGATGGTAAAGCTGTCTATGCTTTTGGA
>CAKVNP010000395.1 GCA_934777095.1 uncultured Clostridium sp.
ATTAAACTATTTGATAATCAAATTATATTTAAAGCAAATTCATTTGTCAATTTTTGGAATTAAATTTTAACAAAAAAATTAATATTTATCCAAAGTAAAAAACAAAACAATCCCAGATGATTTTTTTTATCATCTAGGATCGTTTTATATTATAATCATACTATCTAATATTCCCCTATTCATCAAATGCCATTTTAATTTCTTGATGATTATTAATTGCTTTTGTTATAATCCAGATAAAAGTAGGATTTATTCTATGTCAAGATATGTTGTATTATCAGGTACACCTGTTACTGAAGCATCATATCCTTCATTTAATGAATTTATAGCATCCATATCTTCACCAGAAATTTCAAAATCAAATATAGCTAAATTTTCTTTTATCCTGCCTTCATTTGATGATTTTGGTATTGGAATAACTCCTCTTTGTATATGCCATCTTAACACTATTTCTGCAATAGTCTTTTTATATTTTTCTGCTAAAGCTATAACTATTTTATTAGAGAAAATCTTTCCTCTCATTATAGGACTCCAGGCAACTAACTGAATATTATTTTCCTTGCAGTAGGCAAGCATTTCATTTTTAGCGCTTTGAGGATGTAATTCTATTTGATTTACCATCGGCATTATTTCTGCTGTCTTCTCTAATTCTTCTAAATGCCCAATTTTAAAATTACATACGCCAATGGCTTTAACTTTCCCCTGCTTATAAAGATATTCAAAAGCTCTCCAAGTTTCTGCATTAAGCTTATTAGGCCAATGAATAAGATATAAATCTAAATATTCTACTTGTAATTTTTCTAATGATTTATTAAAGGCTTTAATGGTATTTTCATATCCATGATCATCATTCCAAAGTTTCGATACTAAAAATATATCTTTTCTATCTATTCCACTCTGCTTTATTCCTTGTCCTATTCCTTCTTCATTTCCATAAAATGAAGCTGTATCTATCATCCTATAGCCTGTTTTTAAAGCATAATTAACTATTTGTGCAGTTTCTTGCGTATTACCTGACTTATATGTGCCAAACCCTATTGAAGGTATTTTCACCCCATTACTTAATATTCTAATTCTTTCATCCATATTATTACGCCTTCCTTTCATCCCCATTTGTGATTTTTAATTATTTACAAATATTTTATCATATCGTCGAAACTTAATTAATATATGTTCTACCTATATTTCTGGTATCCATACTCTCATTTCGGTAAGTCCACGATTACCCCAAAGATAATAAGGTATAAATCTTATATTACATGGAATATTTTCTGGTCTTACAAAAGAATATAATTCGTTACTTTTTTTATTAGCGTAGCCTGCTGCTTCTAAGCAGTAATTGCCTGGAAAATCCTTTAAAGGTGTTGTATTAATTGCCGCCTCCCTGCTCAACAGTTTATTTAATACATTGCCCCCATTATCAATTCCTTCTGCACAATATATTAATGGCCCTCTCATTAGGGATACTTTACCTGAATCTGCGGCCACATTACTTGCTGCAAATACACGTTGAGGTTCCATATTAAATATAACTACAATTTCATCTGTATTTTTAAACTTAGATTTTAAATACACATATCCCTTAATAGCTTTATAATCTAATGTTTCCCCATTCATAATTATCTTTGTATTTCTGCTCCAGTATGGTATGCGGATAGCTAAAGTCATCTCCATAAATTCCTTTGTAGGTTTAAAAGAATACTTTACTGTACCTTCCAGAGTATAATTAGTTTCTACTTTAATTTTTCCACCTATTTGCTGCTCTCTTACAGGACATTGATTTTGTGCATATTCCTTATCTTCGCCCTTATTCCCCCAAACTGTCCATCCACGCTGCTTGCCTTCTTTAATAAAGTAATCACTATCAATTCCCCGGATATTAATAAAATGTTCTGCCAGTTCTTTATACTTTTTATTTTGGGTAAAATTATATAGTCTCATTAAAGCTAGCTCTACTTCTGGGTGTCCTGGATATCCTGGTGATTTTTCTACAATAAAATGCTCATACATATGATCAGCCATTTTACACATTATTTCTAATAATTTCGTCTTGCCAGTGCATTCAGCATAAGCTACTGCTGCTTCTATCATATGGCCAGCACAATACAATTCATGAGCTTCACAGAGATTAGTCCATTCTTTACTAGGTTCCTTTACTGTAAAATAAGTATTTAAATAACCATTCTTATGTTGAGCTCTTCCTATTAGTTCAATAACTTCCTCACAGCTTTCTGCTAGCCTCTGATCCGGCTTAATTACCTGTGAATACGCAGCAGCTTCCAGCCATTTTGCTACATCGCTATCTTGAAATACCATTCCATAAAATTCTTCACTACATTTACCTGTTTCAATCATTTCTGCTGCTGCCTTAAAATTTTCAATAGCATGACTTTTTTCTATTCCTTCAATTTCATCTTGCAAAATCTTTTCTTGATATGGAATAACTTCTTTAGTAATTAATTCTACATACTTTCCCATAAAATTATCATCAATAATAAAATTCTTTAACAAATTATCCATTTGCCCTCCCCCTTTACCATAAATGTATTTTATACCTATGCGAAAGAAAACCAAATGGATAAACTTCTTATTTTCATGTATTATATTCCTTTAATTATTTTTTCTAGTCGATACTCCATTTTTAAATCAGCCTGTTCATTTTCATTCCACTTATAAATATCTACGATCTGTTAAGTTATATGGACATTGCTCTTCTCAACGCTAGAAAATATAATAAGTTTGCCTAGAACTAATTA
>CAKVNP010000396.1 GCA_934777095.1 uncultured Clostridium sp.
AAGTAAATTAGGTAGTCAAAAAGATAGCTTGGTTAATTTTATAAAGGTAAATATAAAAAATTCTATCATAAAGAATACTTTGCTTGATGCTTTTAATGATAAGTTTGAAGAAGTGATTGTAAATATTAAATACAGTAGAGATAGATTAGTTCTTTTGATAGGATGGTACATACTAGCTTATCAATTAAGAGATATTGATATAAGAAATATAAGTTGGGAATTAATATGTAACTTATATAATACAGATTATTATTTAATGTTATGTGAAGTAGAAAAATTATTTAATGAAGAAAGTGAACTACGGGTAGTTAGATGGATAAAGAGTAGGATTCAAGAAAGGCGAGCTATAGATGGATATTTCCCTTATAAAAATGATGTGCTTAAATTTTATACTTGTATTAGTGATAAGGGAGAATTATTTAAGTATGAAAATATTAAAGAGATTCAAAGATATAAAAAATATTTGATTAATGACTATGCTGTAAAATTTGATAACATTGATGATAAGCTTAGATTTGATGATTTACATAGATATACGTTAAATAACTTGCCAGTAAATTCAGAATATAATCATTTAATTCAAAAAGAATATGTATTAGTAAAACATAATACAATTAATAAAGTTAACTTTAATTGTAGAACCGAGGATAGATTCATAAAATATTTATTAATGAACTTTATAGATAAAATATATGATCATGATAAAGCTCCTCATAATAGGATTTTAAGGGTTTTTATATATTATTTTTTGGAAAGTTTAAATGGAAAACAAATTAAAAGCTATAAGGATTTTGATTATGAACTTCTTAAGACACAGTATCAATTTTATATTAAATTAGTATCTAAATATGATATAAAGGATAAAGATTTAGATACTACGTCCTTTTCCTTACTTATAATACAGTTTTATAGGTTGATTATAAGTACTGAAGATACATCTTTTTCAGACTTAGAGCAATATATAATTAAATGTAAAGTGATACATAGGTTATTAAGAGAAAATTATGAACTAATCTTACTAAACCCTAATGAGAATATTCCTAATGTAAATAAATTTTGTGTTGTTAAAAGCGAATATACAATGAAAAATGCAGCTCAAAGTAGTAAAAATTATTTTGTGGATTTAATAGGGGTAGATAAAACTATTCAACAAGATATAAAAGAATTTTTATGGTATAGCAATGAGAGTATTGATCATAGATTTAGTGCCATTAATATAATTTTATATTTTCTAGATTTTAAAGAGCAGTACTACAAATTTTATTATAGAGATAAAAGTAACTATGAAAATTTTAAGTATTTAATTGATGAGAATATGCTTTATATGTATGTAGATAAAATTAATGAAGAATACAGTAATAATAATACTAAGAAATCTATTATTTCACAGGTTAGGCATTACTTGAAATTTCATAAAGATAAATATAATTTAAAAGAAAGTTCACTAGAAATAATATCATTAAAGGGATTGTATGAGTATAGTGGAGGTAATCCAATAACTGATAATGATTTGAAAATTATATATAAAGAAGTTAAAGAATTAGCGGAAGCTAATAAAAGTTTACGAATTTATGCAATTGCTTTTGAAATTAGTTTATTAAGTAATTTGAGATTAGGGGAGATACTTGCTTTAGAAAGAAACTGTATTATTAATGATAATACTATTAGATATATAAGCAAGGTAAGTGAAAAAAATTATAAAGAGCAGACAGTAAATAAAGATATTATAAATTTAATTAGAGAAGCTATAAGTTTAACGGAAGATGTTTTAGATGATTCATATTTATCTAAATATATTTTTATTGAAGGAAGCAGCACTAATTATTCTTATAGGATAAAGAAAATAGAGTTTTATTTATATTTTAAGAGGATATTAAATAATCTGAAAGGTAAATTAGAGAATGATAATTACCGTCCTTATAATTTGAGACATACTTTTATAGATAAAGTTTATAAGGAAGGAGTAAAGAACAATTTATCTTTAGCTAAAATAGCTACAATTGCAGGAAATAGTTTTGATACAGCTAAAAGGCATTATAGAAAATGGGATGATTACAAAATGTATGTAGAGACTTTAGCAAAGGTAAAGCTCACTGATTCAGTAATTAGGGGGGAGGTACTTCCTAAAGAATCTAAGATTCTTAAGCCTGTAAAAGAAAATTTAGGAGCATGCAAGGATGACAATTGCACTTTTGATTTAGCTGAATGTCTTATGTGCAAACACTTTATAACATTTACTAGTAGGATTGATGTGTTTGAAAATAGAATAAAAAAGATTAATGCAGATTTAGAAAACTGCGAAGAGGCTATGGAAAGAGAGAATTTAATTTGTGAGAAGAAGCTTTTAAGCAAATATCTTATTGAAATGTTCAAAATTAAAGGTGGTGAAATAGAAAATGCTAACTGATTTTAATTTTGATCAAATGGATAAAGATAATGTAGTTTTATGGTTAAATAATGATATTAACAATAACAGTAGAGATATTTCGTTAAGGATAGATAATGTAAATAATTTTGCTGATGATATTTGGGATTTTAATTATGATAATAAAAATAAAAGATCTCTGGTTAGCTATAAAATTAATTTTTGCAATATACCAGAGTGTTTTAAATATTATTGTAAAGTACTTATATTGAAAGAGATAAAAATTAAAAAGATTAGAATATCATCATGTACCACCATAAATAAAGTATTAAAGAATTTATGTAATAGTTTTTATAAATTAGGAGTTATTGATGCTAGATTATTT
>CAKVNP010000397.1 GCA_934777095.1 uncultured Clostridium sp.
TATTATTTTTTGATTTTTCTGTGTGAGGTATAGTTTTTCTAATCATTGGATTAATATAAATTCTTTTTGCTATTGGTACAAACACTTTAGGTATCATTCTTAAACAATTTTCAGTAGCATCCCAAATAACTCTATTAGCCTCATCACTGCTAATTTTATTCTTTTTTAATACTTTAAACCAAGCAATATAAAAAATCCCCATTTCATAACTTGTTTTAAAAATACTATCTCCAATGGCTGGCACTTCTAGTATAATCTTAGATAGTTCTTCTTTTACCGCGCAAACAAAATTCTTATAAAATTCCTTACTGTATTTATTTATAAAATACTTTTTATTGATAACCATTACCAATTTGTTTATTATTCTAATCTTCATTAAAATCCCCCCAAGATATTCAATGATTTTAACAACACTATTCACTTGCTTTAGCCTTTTGTTTAATTTTACCATAGTATCATTATCTTTAACATATTCTATAAAAATATATGTCTTAATTAAATGCTTAACCTTTTTCTTAATTTTAGAAGCACCCTATAGCTAAAATAGGAATATACTATATTGATTTTAATAATCTTAAAGGAGATTCTTAATATATGAATCCGTATAAAGTTTTAGGAGTTCCACCAACAGCATCAAAAGCAGAAATAGAATCTGCATATGAAAGAATAGTGGATACTTATAGTATTCAAAACTTCGAAGATTCTGATGAAAAGTATTTAGCCGAAGACAAAATTTCAGAAGCAAATGAAGCTTTCAATATGATAATCAATGATATGAAATATAAAGAAATTAGGCAGCTTATTGAAACTGAACAATTTGTTTCAGCAGAAACAGAATTAAATTTAATCTCCGACAAAACCTCACCTGAATGGAACTACTTAAAAGGTTTTGTTATGTTGAAAAAAGGCTGGGTTCAGTCCGGCGTATCTCATTTAAAAACAGCTGCAGAGCTAAATCCTAATAATGCAGAATACAGTGAAACTATGAAAATCTTATCTAAAAAAATTAATAATATGAAGCAGAATTATATTAGCGCACAAGCAGCAAAAATGCAGATGCAGAGGCAAAATCAGGGTAATATGAATATGTGCGGCGGCGGTCCAGGTGGTGGCGGCGGAGATATGTGCGGCAACATGGGCAGCATGGGAAATATGATGGGTGGAGGTAATCCTTTATCTTCTTTAATGGGTGGTGCAAATCCATTGTCATCAATGATGGGTAATGCTGGCGGTAATGCTGGTGGAGAAGGTGCAGCTAGCACTCCAGGTGCAAATCCAATGCAAAATAATCCTTTACAAAATATGCTTTTACAGAATCTAATGTCTGGTGGAATGGGCGGCGGTAATATGTGTGGTAGTTCCGGTGGCGGCGGAATGTGCTAAATGAAGACTTACAGGTATAAGCTATGTTTGGCTATGTCCTACCGTTACAAGGCGAGCTAAAAGTTAAAGAGTTCCAATATTTTAAAAGTTATTATTGTGGGTTATGCCATAGCTTAAAAGATAACTTTGGTAATATTTCGAGGTTCACATTAAATTATGATCTTACTTTTATAAGCTTTATTATTGACGGACTCTTTTCAGATGAACTTAATGCTAAAAATGCTAGATGTATAAAACATTTTAATCGTAAAATAGCAGTAATAAACAGCACCGATGCATTAAATTATGCAGCTAACCTAAACATTATGTTATCTAACTTAAAATGCAAAGACAATATTACTGATGATAATAGCATTAAAAGCAGAATTTATTCTTTGTATCTATCCCCACTAGATAATCAGGCATCAAATAAATTAAGCATCTTATCTGAAATCATAAATAGCAATATGGCCCAGCTTGATACCTTGGAAAAAAAGGGAACATTTGACACTATAGATGAAATATGTGATCCTTTCAGTGACACTTTAGGTAATATCCTAAAGTTATATCCCAATAAATTTGAGGATGATTCAGAAACCCTAAGGGCTTCCCTATATGATTTAGGATATTCTATAGGAAAATGGATTTATTTAATTGATGCATTAGATGATTTAAAATCAGATATGGAGAATAGAAAGTTTAACCCTTATAACGTACTATACAATAAAGAAAATTTAGATTTTAATTCATTTATTATAGAAATAATTCCAGATATTGAATTTATCATTTTAGCTACATTATCTAATTGTAATGAAGCAATGAAGACTATTCCTTTTAAAAAGCATTATACAATTATTGATAACATTATTAATCTAGGGATGATGAATCAATATTATAGTGTTTTAGCTAAAATAAAAGAAACTATAGAACCTAAAAACAGTAATAGTATTTAAACTATTACTGTTTTTAAATTGCTAATTATTTTTTTTCATAAACTACTACATCTCTTTTAGAGTCTTCTATTATATTTCCCTCTGAATCTAAATCATATACATTAGTTAATGTAATCTTAGTTACATCACCTTTTATATCTTCTACTTTAGCTGTGAAGTATGTCTGTGTCTTCTTTGCTAATGATCCGACAGATTCCATAGAAGTAGTATATTCACCTTCCGTTGTCTCTACAATTATCTGACAGAAATCATCTTCTTCACCAAATTGATATTGACCTGTTGTATAGTTGTACACTTCAACTCTAAATACAGTTCCATCAAAAGTATCTATTGTTTTTGATAAATAGAAGTTTAAAGCATCCTTATCCATTTCAGGCTGGTCATAGTTTACAAATCCAATAACTCCATCTGGTGAAACTGACCATC
>CAKVNP010000398.1 GCA_934777095.1 uncultured Clostridium sp.
CCCTAGGTCTTTCTAATGTATCATTTTTCCTGAATCAGTTACCTGAATTAATTCCTCTGGATAAGGTCTAAAAAATGTCTGATTTAATAGATTTTCAAGTTCAAACCTTATAAGATAGCCTTTAACAACATGAAGAGGCACTGAGAAGGTTACGAAGCCATTTCTATATTTATCAATAGTATTCCAGATGAATTGGTTTTCCTCTTCAGTTATCAGCTCATTAAACTGCTCTATAGTCCTCATCAGCACATTAATATTAGAAGTATATCTAGGTGCTCTATTTAACAATCTTAAAAGGTTAAATTCATACTCATCAATTATTTCATTAAAATCATTGCTGTCACCATAGATTAGACTATCTAATACTTTAGAGTATTTTTGGCTGTATGATAAAAATAAAAGTGAATTTTTTATATGAAAATCTCGCAAGCTTTGAAAGCTTTTTTCTTTTTTACATATTCTGAAATCAGCCAATACATATATTCTAGTTAAAAAATGTTCCCTTATTTTAAAATTTGTTAACCGTCCCTCATCCTCAATAGGCAGTAAAGGATATTTATCAACTGCAGCTTCTGCAAAAAAGCCCTTTCCTCTTCTTAAGGCGCTACATTTTTCTATCTTAGGATATATTCTAGCATCCTTTATCCCACAGCATGGCGATTTGCTTTTTAATATTATTGCATCTATTTCTCCAAGCTCAGCTAAAAATTGGCTGTTAAACTTTTTTATATTTTCCGTTAAATCTTTATTTGTCTTTGGCTGTACTAATGATATTTTATCACCTATCTCAACTATACGAAGACTATCTCTTGGTGTTGTCAACCCCATTGAAGTTTCTGGACATACTGTTATAAACTCTACATAATCCTTTAAAGCTTCAATAAAGGAGTCATTTTCTATTCCCCCATTATATCTACATGGTTCAAAGCCAAGACATTTGCTTATTAATACTATTGGCTTCTCATTATAATTCATTGCAAACAATCCTTTCAAATCCTATAGATATATTCTCGTTTATAGTATTATCATTTAATTACATTAGTATGATTGAAATTATAAATGTTTTTAACTATACATAAATAATACTGAATGTGCATTTACTAAAGGAAGTGTATTGTGTTCTGTAGTATAAATAACTTTACTATCTGCCTTATCATTTAAAACAAGGATTTTCCACATACCGTTAGCAGGTTTAGTTACAAATGGCCTGATATCATAATTATCCATCTCTGAACCGTTGTATACTACTAGTATTTCCTTATAAGAATTGTTATTGTCACCACTTAGGTAATGGCAGAATATCACACCTGATTTATCATTATTATTAGGGAAATATATATTTAAATCACGTTTAATTTCCTCAGGTTTTTTCATTTTTAACTCGCTAAAACTTTTTCTTATACTGATTAATTCTTTATAAAAATTAAAAACTTCAATAAATTGAACCTTATCGTCCCACTTTAGGGCATTTATCTTATCACTACTACGGTAACTATTGCCATCTCCCATTTTAGTCCTTAGGATTTCACTGCCTTCTTGAATAAATGGTATCCCTTGAGCAAATAGGACTATTGCTGCTGCCAGCAAATCTTCTTTCACAAATTTATTATTCATTAAATGATCTTGAATAATATTACGATAAATGCTATTGTCTGATACGTTATTCTGGCTTTTGATGATTTGATCCCACAATGTATAATTGTCATGAGCATCAGAATAATTTATGCTCTCCATTGGAAGATATGAAGAAGTAAAAATAGAACCTTTTAATCCTTCAACAATTGTCCATGCCTTATCTCTATTAGAACAATCTCCATTTATAAAACCTTTATTAGGTGAATTATCACCTCTAATTCCATTTCTAAAGGTATCATTAAAAATAGAAAAATTTTGTCCTTTTTGCCTTCCTTTATAAGTTCCATTTTTAACTGAGGAAGGTCCTCCAGTCCATGGTTCTCCATATATCAGAAAATTATCTTTTAGCACACTGCACCTTTTAGTTATTTCTCTCATTGTCTTATAATCAATAAGCTCCATTAAATCAAATCTTAAGCCATCAATATTATAGTCTTTCACCCAATGAACACAGGAGTCGACAATAAACTTTCTTACCATAGGTTTTTCGGTTGCCATTTCATTACCACAGCCAGAGCCATTAGTAAACTTTCCGTTTTCGTCAGTTCGAAAATAATACTTAGGCACTATATTATTTAAATTAGTGGTATCCATCATATGATTATAAACCATATCCATCACAACTCTAATTCCATTTCTATGGAAGCCAGCTACCATTTGTCTAAATTCTTTTATTCTTACTATTGGATTAAAAGGATCTGTACTGTAGCTGCCTTCAGGACAGTTAAAGTTTTTAGGATCATAGCCCCAGTTTCTATCATCCTTATTCATTTCATTAACTGAGCCAAAATCAAATACAGGCATAAGATGTACATGGGTTATTCCTAATTCTTTTAAATGATCTAAACCTGTCCTGACAGTAATGCTATTATCTGCTGACTTATAAAAAGTACCTTCTTCTACTGCACCTAAATAAGTTCCTCTATGCTTGCTTAAAACACCTGAGCTTTCATCTATGGTAAAGTCTCTAATATGAAGTTCATAAATAATTGAATCTTCTTTGCTTTGCAGAATTGGAGTTTTATCATTGCCCCAGCCCCTAGGTTTTACCTTTCTGCCTCCTAAATCAACTAAAGCTCCTTTATCACCATTTATAC
>CAKVNP010000399.1 GCA_934777095.1 uncultured Clostridium sp.
GTATATGTATCTGGAATCATTTTTACTGCTGCTTCTAAGAACTCTAAACCTTGAGCTTCTAAAGCTTCTCTTACTTCACTGAAGTCTTCAGGAGTAGTTGTGATTACAAATACTTCTTCTTCATCTGCATTGAAGTCTTCTGCACCAGCATCTAAAGCCATCATCATAACTTCTTCTTCGTCAAGGTCTCCTCTTTCTATAACTATTTCACCTTTTTCTTGGAACATGAAGCTTACACATCCTGAAGTACCCATGTTTCCGCCGCCTTTAGTGAATGCTGATCTAACGTTACCAGCTGATCTATTTTTATTATCTGTTAATGTTTCAACTATAACAGCAACTCCTGATGGACCGTATCCTTCATATACGATGTTTTCATAGTTAACAGCATCTAAGTCTCCAGAAGCTTTCTTTATTGATCTATTAATTGTATCATTTGGCATATTTGCTGCCTTTGCTTTTGCAATAGCATCTCTTAATTTAGCGTTAGTTTCAGGAGAAGGTCCTCCATTCTTAACTGCAAGCATTAATTCTCTACCTAATTTAGTAAATACTTTTCCTCTTGCTGCATCAGCCTTTCCTTTTTTGTTTTGTATATTATGCCACTTTGAATGTCCTGACATTGCTTCATCCTCCTATATAAGTACTTAATTTAAAGTATCTTTACTTTCTTCTTTAAAATAATAATAACAAAATTGCGCATTATTACCTTATTATATAAGTAATTATAACATAATCATTGTATTTTCACAATTTTATTGCCAAGGATTTTAGCTGACAATTATTTTTCATTAAATCTTGGCAGTTTATCAAGCTCAGTCAGGCTATTAATTACAGAATATTTCTTATTTATACTTTTTACTTTATTAGCTACATATGAAAGTTTGTCCCTGCATAACAAAACACTATAAATACCAAGCTCCATAGCGCCCTTACAGTTATCTATATTATCATCAACAAAAATAGTGTTTTTAGGCAGCACATTAAGATCATTTAAAGCCTTCAAATACATTTTTTCATCTGGTTTAGTAACTCCAAGTTCTGATGATATTTCAAAAGCATCAAAGAACTTGTCCATACCTGCTTTCTCAAAGACAGATTTTAATGATGGCCATGCATCTGATACTACTGCCAGCCTATATTTACTGCTTAACTCTGGTATTTCCTTTATAGCATCTTGGTAAAATTCATATTTCTCCGGATTATATACTAAATCCTTAGCTAGTCCTTCTATATCGTCTTTGCTTAAATCTAGTTTAGGTAGTTCTTCTGCAAAGATTTCATAATATTTGATAAAATGTCTGTATTCTTCATCCATTGTCTTTATTTCTTTAATAGATGAAATATATTCATAAGCTTTGCTAAAGGCTTCATCTTTTTTATCCTGTGCTATTGAATCAAATAGGTCTTTATTAACATACTCAAAAAATTTAGGTGATATAAGCCAATTTCCTGATTTAGGGCCATTAAGAACGCGTCCAGAATCAAAAAATATCGCTTTTATTTCTTTCCCCATAAATTATTACCTCTTTTCTTCTTTAAATAATATATTAACCTATATACCATTTATTTACAATAGCATTAATTATCAGATTCTCTCGTAAAAAAATATTGCAGATAGGATATAAGCTTATCTGCAATATTTTTGTCTATTTTAATTTAAAATTATTATATTATTTTTAGCTTCTTTGTAAGAATTATATATATTTGTTATTCCAGAATAGCATGTTCCAATACCAACTTTTATCTTTATCCCTACAGCTTTACTGGATCTTGCAGCTATTTCATTTATTATATCCATATGTCTTAGCTTACTGCTGCTATTTTCTTGGATTTCTATAAAACAGATAATTTCACCATCATCCATGTATGGTCCTAGTATCTTTAGATCCAGCTTACTATACTGATATACAAGTTTTTTTATTTCTTTATAACAGAATAATATATCATCCCCAATAATTATCACCGCAAAAGCATTACTAAAATGAAAATTCAAATATTCCATGTATAAATTATAGTCTATGTTGCTTAAATCGTTCTTTATTATTCCTTCAAATAGTTCTTCTTCTAAACTTCTTACCATGTTATTTTTAAATTCTGCAGTTTTATATGATACTTTTCTACTTTCCTTTTCCATTACACTTATAATTGCCCTATCCATAACTTCGACGAGTTTACATCTTCTAATAGGCTTAATAATAAATTCTTTTACCGCTAAACCTACTTCAATTGCATGCTGCTCCATTAACAAATCATTTACTATGGCTATGCAATAACATTGCTTCAAATATTTATTAATTTTCATAATAATCCTGCCTTGTAGCTTATCCCTATATTCCAAGATTACTATATGTGGGTTATTACTTTTAAGGCCTTTAATTGTTTGCTTAACCCCTCTTGATGTATTAATTGCTAGCCGCCCCTTAAACATCTCATCTAGCACCTTAACAATGGCCTTGTTTTCAAATTCTTCTCCATCAATTAGCATTAATTTTAACATTGTACTACCTCCTAGTATAATCCACTAGGATATGCAATTATTTAGTTGTATAATAGATTTTTAATATTGGTCTCTTACTGCTATCCCCCTCTCATAAAGTATGTTATTTAATTATACTATATATTTGTTGATAAACGAAGAGTGTTTTTCCATTTTTTTCTAATTAAAAAACCTAAAAATAGGTTCTTTTTATCCTATCTTTAGGTTTTAGATTTTTATATACTATATTA
>CAKVNP010000400.1 GCA_934777095.1 uncultured Clostridium sp.
TGTACTCAGCATGAGTACAGCTTTAAAAATCATGAATAAAAAAACTTAAATAGCTTTCCACTAATTCTTCATTCATAATTCGTAATTCATAATTATCTAAGCTTCCCTCCGCTGGTATTAACCATATCAGGTTCATAGGGTTAGGTTTAAACCTTCTCAGCCTTAGCGGCACCCCTAGCATTTATTTTCATATTTTACTTTATTTTACTACTATTTTTTCTAATTTTCAACTTTTTTATTTATTTAGTAAATCCATAAGAGGAAAACTTTATCCCCTTTTGATAATTATTAATTGCAAATCTAATATATTCTATAGTATTATCAGGTAGTTTATTTATATTGAACCATGATAAATCATCACATTTATGTGGTTCCACATTTGTTATTTCACCCTGCCACTTCTTTGCTGTTAAGAAATAATCTATTCTTTCTCCATCTGCTGCTTTCCTATGAATAACTTGTACAATTTCTATATCTTCATCATTTATCGTTATCCCAGCTTCTTCCTTAGCTTCTCTCTGCATTGCTGCTTTAATTTCTTCATTACCATCTACATGCCCTGCTACTACACTATAATTACCATCTTCATAGCCAGTATTAAATCTTCTCAATAAAAGAATTTCTCCATTTTTAATTAATAATAAATGTACTGCAACTTTCATCTTAATATGTGCCATTATTATTTTCCCTCCTGTATAATAAAAAGAACTAATCTTTATAAATTAGTTCTTTAAAACATATCTTTATTATACTATATAATTTTCCTTTTAAATTTAAATCTATTTACTGTAAGAATAAAATCAAACATTAATACTATCATTTGAACTGGCAGTACTATTTTCCATATAGGTTTTAAAAATTTAAAAATATAATCTAAAATAAATGGCTGAATTACTCCTATAGTAAAAAACACCAATAACATCCAATAAAATGAAAATTCTAAACATACTAACCCTTTATAATTTAGTTTCTGTTTTGAATAATCCCAATAATCTTTTTTAAAATAATATCTCATTATTACTCCTGTAATAAATTCAATTGCTGTTGGAATAATAAAAGCACCTACTAATAAAATCCAAAAATTATGTATAGTATTATTTATGTAAATCAAAATAGCCATGGCAAAAGCATACATGGGCTTAAAATAACTATATAAAAAGCCTTCTTCCTGCCTATGCCCACTAACACAATAGCTAAAAAGGTTCTCTAACCCCCAGCCTAAATATCCATAAACAACAAAAATAAATCCATAATATAATAATAAATCCATAAATATACCTCCTATTCAATAAATAGGATTTGTTATATTTATGGATTTATACTTATTTTTATCTATTAATTACATTTACCTGTAGGCTTTCTAATACATCAAGCGCTTCTTCATGAAGCTTTTCATCAAAACTTGCACAAAGAGATGCATCTACAATAATATTTGCATTAGTATACTGTGCTTGGAAGGTAACTGCATTACTAATTACACACATATTTGTTACAACTCCCACCATTTCAATTTCGGTAATATCATTACCTGCTTTTTCCGAAATTTCAATCATATCTTTAGGAGCAATTCCAAAAGCCTCTTTATTATAATGCAATGTATTTTCTACACCTTTAAACTCCTTCAGTCTTCCAAATAGTTCATGACCATCTGTTCCTTTTATGCAATGAATTACTGGCAGATTTATGCCTTCTCTTGTACTTAAATAATTATCATAATGAGTATCATAAGTGAAAATAACTTTATGTCCATTTTTCAAATACTCATTTACTTTATTATATATTCCCTCTTCCAGTTCTTCTGCCTTTTTAAAGCCTAACTTACCATCTACAAAATCATTTTGATAATCTATAACTACTAATAATTTACTCATTGTTACCCCCTATTTACAGTTGTATATACAGTTATAATAATTATAATTTTAAAGTAGTAAAATTACAAGTAATTATTTCCCTTTACAGCCTTTTTTCAAAATTTCCTGTTACAGATAAACCTTCATTAAAGATTATAAATGCCTGTGGATCTTTTTCTTTCACTATTTTCTTCAGCTGCCCAATTTCATATTTAGAAATAACAGTCATTAATATATGAGTGCCTTCCTTTGTATAAGCACCGCTTCCCTGCCAGCAGGTTACTCCTCTGCCCATTTCACTCATAATTTTTTCTTCAACATTATCTTTTTTAGTAATAATAGTTGCTGTAGTATTTATATTTTGATAATGGATCTTGTCCACAATTAAAGAATAAAATGCTGTATATATTATAGAATAAATAGCAATTGGAACTTGAAATAAAACAGCACAAATACTATAAACTCCAATATTAATAATAATTGCTAACTTTCCTACGCTAAAACTAGTAAACTTCTTAGCAAGATATACTCCTAATATATCAATACCACCACCAGAGCCTCCTGCCCTTAAAGTAATTCCAATCCCTACCCCTGATACAATACCACCAATTAAACAAGCCGCTAAAGTATCAACGATAATGGGAGTTTCAGGTATTTTTATTATTGTAAAGAATATAGTCTGAAATATTACACTTATTACAGTCTTATAAAAGAATTTTTTTGATATACTTTTATAAGCCATTATTAATAAAGGAATATTAAAAATAAAATTAATAATCCCTGAAATATCAACATTTTTTGACACTCCAATAGAATCGCTTATTAAAGTACGAATTATTTGCGCTATACCTACAACTCCCCCATTATATAAGCC
>CAKVNP010000401.1 GCA_934777095.1 uncultured Clostridium sp.
TTATAAAGAAAATATAACTTTAGGAGACAATTATGGACAATAAATTACTTATTATAGACGGAAGCAGTCTGCTGAGTACTAGCTTTTATGCAACGGCTACTGCTTATTTAATGGCTAAAACTGATGAAGATAAAGAAAAGGCTCTAGAAAGACTTATGAAAAGCTCTAATGGGACGTATACTAATGGAGTATATCCCTTTATGAGAACTCTCTTATCTTTAATCAAGAAAAATGAGCCTACTCATTTAGCAGTAGTATGGGATGTTTCAAGACAGACTTTTAGGCAGGAAATTGCTGGTGGTACCTATAAGGGTACTAGAAAAGCTACTCCACATCCATTAAAAGAACAATTTATTACTACACAGAATCTTCTTCAAGGTATTATCCCACAATTTTTAAGTGCAAAAGATGATGAAGAAGTCTACGAAGCTGATGATTTTGCTGGTTCTTTAGCTAAAAGATTTGAAGATGAAATTCCAGTATTTCTTCATACAAAAGATGAAGATTATCTTCAATTAGTAAGCCACAATACTAGAGTATGGCTTGGCAGCAGTAAAGCTGATAAAATGTTTGAAGATTTAGGTTTAGATCGTAAAGATTTTAATGTTCCTGATGGTTTCTTTGAATTTACACTTTCAACCTTAAAGGATATTAAGGGATTAGAACCTTATCAAATCGTCGAGTACAAATCTTTATGTGGCGATACCTCTGATAATATACCAGGAGTAAAGGGTGTTGGTGAAAAAGCAGTTATCCCACTTCTACAAGAATATGGTAATATTGAAACTATTTATGAAACTATCGAAAATCTATCAGCTAAGGAAGAAAAAGAACTAAAAAAATTCTTTAAAGAAAGTCTTGGCATTGGACGTTCACCTATTTCATATCTGCTTTCAGAAGGTGTTATTGCCCTAAGCAATGGAGAAAAAATTAATTATAATGTTATTTTAGATGAAGTTACAGATAAAGACTTAGCACTGCAGCCTTTATTTGAAGAAAAGCTTGGAAAACTTAGATTCCCAATTAGGCTTACTAGTGAAGATGCTTTAGAAATGCTTAAAGCTGAAGAAGTATATGGAATTCAACAATCAGCAAAAGAATCTGCTTTTATGAGTAAAGAACTAGCAACTATAAAAACAGATATACAATCAATCCAAAAACTATCACTAGACGACGTTAAAATAAATATAAATTATGACGAACTAAAACAAAGATTATTAGAACTAGAAATTAAAAGCTTAATATAGCTAATAAAAGGATGGTGTTTATGAAAGAATTAGAAACTAGAATTGTTGATGTAGACGTTGAAGATATAAGAGCTAAATTATTATCTCTTGGTGGAGTAAAAGTAAAATCAGAAGATCAAGTAAATGAAATATATGATTTTGCTGATGGAAGACTACTTGATGCTAAGGGATATGCAAGAATAAGAACTGTAACTGATAGACTTACTAATAAAGAAACAATCTTTATGACAACAAAGAAAATGCTAAGCCAAGATACTTTTAAAGTTATGGAAGAAAATGAAACCATTGTTATGGATGCTGAAATGTCTAGAAGAATTTTCTTATCACTAGGCCTTGAGCTTAAGGAATCTATCAAAAAATATAGAGAAAGCTATAAATTAGAAAATGCTCTTGTTGAAATAGATATTAATGATAAGAGCTTTTGTCCTTTCCCTTATATTGAAATAGAAACTGATTCTATTGAAAACTTAGAAAAAGTAGTTACTGCTCTTGGATATACTCTTGCTGATACTACCTCACAAACAATTTATGACATTCTTGCTGAAAGAGGAATTAAAGGCTCTACTCCTGGCAGATAAATAATAAGGCAATGTAGCACACATTGCCTTATTTTAATAAAATTTATACTAATATACTACTTTATTCTTACCTGTTTTTTTAGCCTGATATAAATTATTATCTGCATTTTCAAAAGTAACCTGTCTATTAGCTGCTTTCTTGGCAATCCCCATACTAACAGTAATTTTTACATCCTTTTCCCAGATTACTTCTTCAATATTTTTTCTGATAGTTTCGCTAAGGTTAATTGCATCTTCTATATTCTTAGAAATATTGATAATTACAAATTCCTCGCCGCCATATCTATATACTTCATCATTTTTACCGATAGCTTTTAAAGCTTCGTTTGCTACCTTAATAATAACTTCATCACCAAACATATGCCCATATGTATCATTAATAGCCTTAAAATTATCTATATCAAAAATAATCAAATTAAAATTAGCACATTTCATAAACTTTTTAAAATAATCTTCATCAAAGGTTTTTCTATTATTAATTCCTGAAAGTCCGTCTTTCTTCCCTTCTTTTTTTTCCTTAAATAATTTAGTTATTATGTAAATACTAATCCCAATTATAATACATGATAAAAATTTAATACGCAGCTGCTTTTCAATTAATTTTAGCTTGTCCTGTTCATTATTGCATTTTTGCATTACATAATTTATATAATCTTCAGAGATTAAATTAATTTCATTTTTATATGACTCTATTAGTATACTACTATAATAACTTTGTTTATTTTTATTACCAATAAGATCATATGTATTAATAAGTCTTTCAATTAACATTTTCCCATATTTTTTATTCATAATACTATATCTATCATCATAAATATATTCATAAATTTCAGCTGCTTTTTCATACATTCCTAAAGCAATATAATAATCTCCAAAAACCATCCTTACATATGT
>CAKVNP010000402.1 GCA_934777095.1 uncultured Clostridium sp.
GAATAATGGATGCTGATATAACAGGGCCAAGTATACCAAGGCTTCTTCATATTGAAAATGAAAGAGCTGTAGGTTCTGAAGAGTTAATTTTTCCAGTAGAAACACCAGAAGGCATTAAGGTAATGTCTTTAAATTTAGTAATAGAAAAAGAAAATGAACCAATAATTTGGAGAGGTCCTGCAATTGTAAGTGTAGTAACTCAATTCTGGAATGGAGTTCGTTGGGGAGAACTAGACTATTTAATAATAGATATGCCACCAGGAACAGGGGATGTACCATTAACAGTTATGCAATCAATTCCAATAAAGGGTGTAGTTATGGTATCAGTTCCACAAGATATGATTTCAATGATAGTATCAAAATCTATTAATATGGCAAGAAAGCTTAATATCGATGTATTTGGTGTAATAGAAAATATGAGTTATATAAATTGCCCAGATTGTGATAAAAAGATTAAATTGTTTGATGGAGAAAATACAGAAAGCTTCTTAAAAGAAATGAATGTTGACCTTTTAGGAGAACTTCCAATGCATAAAGCAATAGTCAACTACAATTTCCAAGAAGAAAACGAAGAAATCCTAGACTTATTTGATCCAATAATTGAGAAGATAATTAAAAAGTCTCAAAGCAAGTTAGTACTATAACTACAAAAACTATTAAGTTTCATTAAGAATATTTATTGCCTGCCTAAGTTATATAGCTAAAAGTTTTAAACTCACTTCGTTCAGACAATAAAACTTTCTTAACGCTATAAAACTTATTCAAGCAATAATATTCTAAAATTCACTTAAATGTTTTTTTCGTTATATGTACTATTTTTAATCTATATAGGTGGAAACTCCTTAGGAGTTTCCACATTAATTCATCATTATCATTATAATGATATAAGGTGTCCTTCAGAAAGTTTCATTACTTCAAATTCAATGCCAAATGCTTTTTCGTATGATTGTAGAGTTTCAATGTCTCTGTTAGTAGCTAGACAGATTGAACGTCCTGAATTTGTACCTCTAGCAGTTCTACCAGCTCTGTGTAGGTATTCATCTGGGTTTACCGGGAAGTCTAAGCTTATTATATGGCTTACTTCTGGAATATCAAGGCCTCTTGCAGATACATCTGAAGAAACTAGTACATTACATTTTCCACGTCTAAAGAAATCTAATGATCTTTGTCTTTCTTCTTTTGAAGAGCTTCCAGAAATAGCTGTAGAATTTACCTTATGGTATTTAAGCTTTTCATTAGTTAATTCTAATTCCTTAGTATTGTTAACAAAGATTATTGCTCTTGCTGGCTTTTCAGCTGCTAATAACTTTCTTAAATTTTCAAATTTATCTCTAAAGCTGCCTAATATACAGATGTGTTCAATGTTTGGATTGATTTCAGTATTAGTTGTTGCTTTAATTATTTCAACTTCTTTAACTAAGCTATTAGCTAAGGCTAATGCGTCGGCATTTATGCTTGCAGAGAAGAACATTAATTGTCTATCCTTCATAGTTGATTTTATGATGTCTTTTATGATAGCTGGTTTATTTTTAGAAAGTAGGTTATCAGCTTCATCTAAAACTATAGTTTTAATAGTGTGGCCAGTTATTTTTTTCTTTTTAATTAAGTCAAGAATTCTTCCAGGAGAACCTACGATTATATGAGGCTTAATTTCCTTAAGTTTTTTTATTTGCTTTTCTATATTTGATTCTCCCATAATTGTTAATGAAGTAACATTCATTTGAGAGTTCTTAGCAAGTAGTTTTACTTGTGCTTCAATCTGCATAACAAGTTCGTGAGTTGGAGCAAGTATTATAGCCTGCATTTCTTTCTTTTCAGTATTTATTTTCTGGAATATAGGAGTTAGGAAAGCTAAAGTCTTTCCACTTCCAGTATGAGCTTCAGCAATTATGTCTAAATTTTCTAAAGCTTTAGGAATAGCTAATTCTTGAACCATAGTAGGTATAGTTATTTCTTGTTTATGTAATCCCTCAACTATATTATTATTTAAATTTAATTCAGTAAATGATTTATTCATTCGTATCTCCTTAACTGTTTATTATATTAATAGTATACACGAAAAAGAAAATCAGTATAGATACTATTTCAAAAAGAATAAAATTAAAAAATGATTTACATTTTATGTAATATAGAGAAAAATAGTGTATAATAGATATGTGTTAATAAATAGTCAGGCTAACAAGGAGGAAAGAGATGGGGAATGAGGATAATATTACTAAAAAGGCAGTAGTAGCAGAAGAAAAAGATGCCAATGTAAATACAGAAACGGCAGTAGCTGAACAAGAGCCAAAAAAAGATAATAAGAAAAGAAATATAATTATACAAAGTGTGATAGCCGCTATTATAATTGTTGTAATATCCATATTCTCATATTGGTGGATAACAAATCATAAGCTAGTTGAAAGTTATGATAATAAAGTTTATCCAGAATGTTATATTAATGAAGAGCCAGTAGGAGAATTATCAGCAAGCGAACTTTCTGAGACTATCAAAAATCTAGAAAATCAGGTTCGTGATAAGAATATTAAGGTTTCAGTAAATGGTAAAGAATACGATACACAATACTGGAACATGGATGTAACAATTAATGCTGATGAGCTTGAAGATGAAGTAATGAACTATGGAAAAGATAAAGCTTTTAATAAAAAATTAGATTTAATAAAAAATCCTGAAAAAACAAATTTTGATGTTAAGGTATCTTGGGATGATAG
>CAKVNP010000403.1 GCA_934777095.1 uncultured Clostridium sp.
TTTCTCATTTAGTGGCAGGCCTTTAATATTTAATATTGCTTCTGAAGGACCTATAACAGCTTCCTTAATTACTTCATCCTTCATTTCTATCTTTTCTTTAATAAAGTCTTGTGTACCTCCTATTGAGGCAACATAACCAACATCATATATACCTTTTCTTCCTGCTCTGCCTGCTACCTGTTTTACTTCCTGTGAAGTAAGCTCTCTTACTTCATCCCCATCAAATTTTCTGATAGACATAAATATAATTCTTCTGATAGGTAAATTAACACCCATTCCAATGGCATCAGTAGTTACAAGCACTTTAGTCTCCTTATTAATGAACTGCTGATATTGCATCTTTCTTACTTCTGGCGGTAAATCTCCATAGATAATACTAGTCTTAATTTGTCTATTAGAATAATCCTGTGCTATTTCTAATACTCTTTTTTTAGAAAATACTACTATAGCATCGCCTTCCTGAACATCATTATAACTGAAATTTTTATATTCTACTTCTAATGGCGTATTTCTAACATATTTTTTTATTTCATATTCATCATTGCAGTCATTTAATATCTTTTCTAAAAGCTCCTTTGAGTTTTCTGCACCACAAATATGAATCTCTTTACATCTAAGGCCTAATAATGCTTTACTCCAAGCCATACCTCTTTGGCTATCCTTAATCATCTGGATTTCATCAATAACTGCAATATCATACTCTTCATTAATATTAACTTTTTCTATTGTACATGATATATGTGTTGAGCCATTTTTAATGATTTCTTCTTCTCCAGTCATTAAATCACATACAACACCTTCGTTATTCAGCTTTTCATAATTTTCTAAGGCTAAAATTCTAAGAGGAGATAAATAAACACCTTTTTTAGCTGTCTTCAGTCTTTCAACTGCATTATATGTCTTTCCTGTATTAGTGTCCCCTAAATGAATATAAAACTTTCTTTCCATATTTCTAGCTAAAGGATATTCATCCTTAGGGTTTTCAGGAAAGTTCTTTTCAAATTCATCGCTGATAATTTTAGGAATATGCTGCTTTGTTAATACTGTCATAATTCCAGATGATAAAAATGAATTATACTTTTCGGCAATTACCTCATAAAAATCAAAAGATGTCACATTCTTTTTGTTATAATCCTCAAGTATTTTCTTAGAAGCTTCCTCTAATAAATCTTCATATTTCATTACGACTTCTTTATATTCTTTTAATCCTTGATTCTCCATATCCTTTAATTGTTTTAATTTCTTTCTGATAGCAGCTTCCTGTTCAAACATGGCAGCTGATTTAGAATGTTTTATTATTTCTTCTATCTGGTTAATTTGGCTTTTAAGCTTTTTAAAATCTCTTTGTGCTGCATTTTTTTTCATTCTAATTCCCTCCTATAGTTAGTATTTCCCTAATAACCTAAATACACTTATACTTAATATTATACATTTTTATCATAAAAAACCACCTTATTTAATAATAAAAGGAGCTCATTTGAGCTCCTTTCAATCTATTCACCTAATCCGCTTTCTTCGTACTTCTCAGTGAATCCTTTCATTAACTTATTAAATGGCTTCTTTAAAAATACTCCTATTACCAATGACCCTGCTATAAACATAGACATTACAGCTATATCCTTCACCAATGTAGGTCTATACACGCCACCAATTGCTTCTCTCGCAAAAGATATTGCATAGGTAAATGGTAAAAATGGGTTTAGCACCTGGAAGAACTTAGGTATTAATTGTATTGGGAAAGTTCCTCCTGAACCTGCAACTTGTAATATCATAAATATTATAGCTACTACTTTTCCTACATTACCAAATACAGAGGTTAAAGTATAAACAATAAATAAGAATGTAATTGAGGTAAATACCAATCCTACCATTAGCAATACTGGATTTACACAGTATATCTTTAATAAATATAAATCACCTAGACCAATTATTAAAGATTGAATTATTGCTATTGTTCCAAAGGTTAATAGCTTTCCAAAATATACTTCAACTTCTCTATATTCTCCATGAACATGTAATGAAAGCATAGAAACTAAAAATGTCATTCCTACCCAGATAGCTAATACGCTATAAAATGGAGTCATTGCTGATCCATAGTTGTGCATTGGATACAGAGTATTTTCTTCAATTTCTACAGGTGTAGTTAAAAAATCTACTCTTTCTGTTACATTATTTTTAATCAAATCTAATAATTTTTTTACATCTTCATTATTATTAAGTTCGTTTACTTTTTCTGCCACTTCACTTATTTTATTTTCTAACGTAGGAAGTGCATTTTTAACCTCTCCTACTCCATCTTCGCCAGCATGTAATGTATCTAGGACAGATGATAATAAAGATTCTAATTCCGGAAGCTTACTATGTGAATCTTCAAGAATTTTAAGTACATCTGCTCCTACAGTTTCTGCGTTATTAAATATTTCATTTATCTTATTATGAATTTCTGAATCATAATTATTATAAAGATAATCAGTATTTTTACTTACTCTATCTGCTGCTTCTTTAATTTTATCAAATTTAGAATAATCAACATCTACTCCCTTTTCAATTTCTGATTTAATTTCTTGTAATGTTGCCTTTAGCGCTTCTAAATTATCATAATTAGTCTGCATGCCTGTTATGATATCTGTCAATTTATTATTTACATCTAATTTTTCTAGTAATTCCTGTACGGCTGCCATTGTAGACTGAATGCTATTT
>CAKVNP010000404.1 GCA_934777095.1 uncultured Clostridium sp.
TTTATGTATAAAGCATATATCTTTTTCCATTATTTGTCTATAGATTTTTTGAATTTTTTTACAAAAAAAATACTATTGATTTTTACCTATAAAAAGTTTTATCAATAGTATTTTTATTGTGTATGCTTATGCAATAATTAAATTTTGTTTATTATTAAATAGCTTTATAAATCCAATAACACCAGCTATGCCTATGACTAAAAGTATTGCATATACTAAAGTATTATTGTTAATATTTTCAGTGTATAAATTTATTACTTCTGAAAAAAGATTATTTGAAATATGTAAAGTGATTGCTGGGATTAATGAATTTGTCTTAAATCTTAAATATCCTAAAATGATTCCTATTACAGCTGCTAATATTCCTTGAATAAGATTTCCATGGAATATTCCAAAAACAATTCCTTGCAATATTATTACAGTTTTGATATTCATATATTTTGCTAAAACGTTATAAGCAGCCCCCCTAAACAATAGCTCTTCTACTACTGGCGATAATATTACAGCTAAGATAAACCATAATAAATAATTAGAACGATTTAAAAAACTCGTTACTTCCTGGGCTTGTTCAAATGAATTTGCAAATAGTCCTAAAGCCTGTATAAAATACACTATTGAAATATTCATTATTAAAATACTGGCACCCAATAATACTGTAATTAATAAGCTTCCTCGTGAAACATTTTCTGAATTTAGTTCACTTTTTAAATCCCACTTTCTATTTTTATAGAATAGGTAAATAAACACTATCTGTACAGTTATTGCGACATACTGCAATGATAAAGGTGTTTTAGCCAGACTAGTTTCTTTTCCTATAAGCCACATAATACCTGCAAAGGAAAATTGAGCTATGCCTACTGCTAGATCTGATAGTAACAATACTGCTATAAAAGCAGCTAATCCTTTAATTTTATTTTTCATAAATTCCCTCCATTTTTCACCCGCCTTAATTATACCTTTTTATTAATTTATTGTAAAATAATAACTTTATAATATTTTCCATAAATTTAAGATATTTTTAATAATACCGCTCTTCTTTTTTAATATATTTATTGTATAGTTTAACTAAAGGCATTTTTTATGCAAATAAAAGATATTTAGAAGGGACTTGATATTGTTGAATAGCAATATTTATAAATCCAAAAAGTTTATTTTTATTGTAATTGTTTCTATAGCATTATTATCATCATTGGTATATATAAATAAAGATTCTTTATTATCATTTATAAAAATGTTTAAGAATGGTTCTGAATTAAAAGAATACCTATCATCTTTTGGCTATTTATCTGCTTTAATCTTCTTTTTATTTCAAGTGTTTCAAGTTGTAATATTTTTTATTCCTGGAGAAGTAATTCAAGCAGCAGGCGGCTATGTATTTGGTGCTTTTTTAGGTACTTTAATTTCTTTTTTAGGCATTACTGTTGGCTCTTTCATACTTTTTTCTGTCAGTCAAAAGCTTGGACGTAGCTTCGTAACAAAATATATCTCTCCAGAAACACATAAAAAATTTGATTCTATCCTAAATAATAAAAAACGTAACTTAATTGTTTTTATATTATATCTACTGCCAGGCACGCCAAAAGACTGTTTAATAATGATCTGCGCCCTTACAAATATTTCAGCTAAAGAATTTATGCTCTATTCCATGACAGCTAGACTTCCTGCTTTATTTGTATCTACTTATATAGGTTCAAACATTGCTGATGGTAAGCATGTTTCAGCAGTTATTATAATTATAGTGTGTATTGTTCTTACTCTTATAGCAATATTCAATAAAGAAAAATTACTATCATTATTTACTAAAAAGGTAAAATCCAACGAATTGAATTAGTAAAATTTCAGAATAAATCAGTAAATTATGTCAAAAATATAATATAGGAGGAATCACCAATGATTTTTGCTATATTAAATACTATATTTATTCTATTAACTTTAATTTTCAATATTTTTATTTTTCTAATAAAGATAGCCTTTAAAGTAATAAAATTTATTTTATGCCACTCACTTTTAAGAATGTTGGTTCTGCTTATTATCTTCAAATACGCTTTGAACTTATCTCTGCAGCTTACATCATCATTATACTTTCTTTTCGTTATGTATAAAGCAGCGATATTTTTTAAGATTACTGCAACAATTAAAGAAAATATCAAAATATCACTTAGTAATCTTAAAAACAACAAAAAAGTCCAGCACAACTTGAAGAAGTTAAAAAATAACTATATACTTCTAAAAAACCTTTGTTTAGAAAATGATGATGATTGCTTTAAGATAGAAAATTTATTAATCTGCAGTAAAGGGATTTTTAATATTAAAAATTTAGGTCTTTCTATAAATAATTCAAATGATGATATAGTTATCTCAACAGATAATATTGATCATATTTCTTATGAATTAACTAAATCAAATGACCTGCTAGAAGATATTCTTCCTACTGAAGTACCTATTATTAACGTTATTACACTCTCAAATGATAATTTAGTTATTGAAAACAGCAGCCAGCTTACATCTGCTGTTATCTGCATTAAAAATCTCAGTGCATTTATCGAAAATAATTTTAAAGATATAGCTAACTTGGATAATACTTTTTTAAAAAATATAATTATGGAAAATAACCGTTGGAAATTAGATTGTTTTATTTCTGCATTATTAAATTTTTTATGGAAAAATAAATCTATCTTATTATTCTTCTTCGCATTTTC
>CAKVNP010000405.1 GCA_934777095.1 uncultured Clostridium sp.
ACCTAACAGAATCCCTTATGTTATTTATACCTCTATTATATTATATATTTATGAAAACGAAAACATTTTTTTATTATCTGAAATTATATATTTTATTTAATAAGTAAAGTCAGCGTTCCTGCTACTAATAGTACTAGTCCTACTACAGCTTTTTTACTTAATTTTTCATTTAAAAATATATTTGCAAAAATAACTGTTACTAAAATACTCAACTTATCTATTGGCACTACAATTGATGCTTGTCCTGTTTGAAGAGCCCTATAATAACACATCCATGATGCACCTGTAGCTATTCCCGATAAACCAATAAATATTAAACTCTTTTTATCTATATTTTTTATACCCTTTTGTTTTTTCTGCATAAATACTATTATCCAAGCCATAATTAGTACCACAATTGTTCTAATGGCAGTACCTAAATTTGATTCAACATTTTCTATTCCTACCTTTGCTAGTATGGAAGTTAAAGAAGCAAATACTGCTGATAAAATCGCATAAATTAACCATAATTTATTTTCAATCTGCTTTTTACTGCTTTCCTTTTTTTGAATCATTAAATAAGTTCCTACACCAATTCCTATAATACCAATAATCATTGGCAGCGTTATTTTTTCTTTTAAAAAGATAAATGCCAGTATCATAGTTAAAATTGTACTTGATTTATCTATTGGTGCAACTTTATTTACATCACCTATCTGTAACGCTTTAAAATAGCAGAGCCAGGAAGCACCTGTTGCTATGCCAGATAAAATTAAGAATACATAACTCTTTGTACTGATATTTAATATCTCACCTTGAGATCCCACGATAAATACCATTATCCATGAAAAAATTAAAACGACTATGGTTCTTAAAGCTGTTGCTAAGTGTGAATCAACATCCTCAATACCTATTTTAGCTAAAATTGAAGTTGCTCCAGCAAAAAATGCTGAAGCAAAAGCAAAAGCTACCCACATAAACTTATAAGTCTTCTTTTACAAAACGTTCAATTCTCTTTAACGCTTCATATATACTTTCCATAGATGATGCATAGCATGCTCTAATATAGCCTTCTCCACACTCCCCAAAGGCATTTCCTGGAACAGCAAGTACTTTTTCTTTTAACAGTAACTTTTCACAAAATTCATCTGAGCTTAATCCTGTAGATTTTATGCATGGAAATACATAAAATGCTCCAAGCGGCTCAAAACAATCAAATCCTAATTTTCTAAAGCCATCTACTAATACACGTCTTCTTCTATTATATTCTTTTACCATTTCATCTACACTATTATCTGAATTTTTAAGCGCTTCAATGGCAGCAAGCTGTGCTGTCGTTGGAGCACACATTATTGAATACTGATGGATTTTTTTCATTGCATCTAATAATACTTTATTTCCACATACATATCCTAATCTCCAGCCTGTCATTGCATATGCTTTTGAGAACCCATTAATTACAAGAGTCTTTTCCTTTATTTCTGGAAAACTTGCTATAGAAATATGTTTTTTACTATAAGTAAGCTCTGCATATATTTCATCAGAAATTACAATAACATCATGTCTCTTTAATACTTCTACTAGGGGCTCTAATTCTTCCTTAGTCATTATTGCTCCTGTTGGATTATTCGGAAATGGTATAATAACTACCTTAGTTTTTTCTGTAATTGCTTCTTCTAATTGTTCAGCTGTTAATTTAAATTGATTTTCTGCCTTTAATTCTAATACCTTTGGTGTAGCTCCTGTAAAAGCAGTACATCCTTTATATGCAACAAAACTTGGCTCTGGAATTATAACTTCATCTCCTGGCCCAACTAATGCTCTTAATGCAATATCTATTCCTTCGCTGCCACCTACAGAATAATGAGTCTCTCCTTGCTCTAATGAATAAATACCAGCTTCCCTGATATTCCAAGGAGTAACGAAATCTGGTTCTCCTACACCTAATGAAACAACATCATCCATTTCATTAATTAAATCAAAATATTTTCTTATTCCTGAAGGAGGCATTTTCCTCACTTCTTTTCTAATCATGTTTTCCATTATCATATAAATATAGCCTCCCTATTTGATACTTTCTTTTCTTTAAAAATTGTTCCATGGTCCTTATATTTCTTTAGTACAAAGTGTGTGGCTGTTCCTGCTACATTGTCTAGAACAGCTAATTTCTGAGCGACAAATGTAGCTACTTCTTTCATAGTCTTCCCTTCAACTATAACTGTTAAGTCAAATCCTCCTGATGACATTAAATAACATGCCTTAACCTGATCATATTTATATATTCTTTCAGCTACTTTATCAAAACCTTCACCTCTTTGAGGCATTACTTTTACCTCAATTAAAGCTGTAACTATTTCCTTTCCTGTATTTTCCCAATTTATTAATGTTGTATAACCTGCTATAATGCTTTTTTCTTCGAAATCTCTAATTGCATCTCTCACTTCTTCTACAGTTTTACCCGCCATCACTGCAATTTCCTCATCAGAATACCTGCAATTCTTTTCTAATATCTCTAAAATTTTTAATCGTTCACTTTATCTCCTCCGGTTGTAAGTACCGTCAGCGTATCAGAAATCTTTGCATAAAGCTCCTCATTTGACAGACCACCTCTGAATATCTGATGAAATACTTCACCATCTTTTATAAATAAATAGCTTATTATTCCAAGAATTCCTTTTTCATCTTTAGCAAATTCAATTTGTGCA
>CAKVNP010000406.1 GCA_934777095.1 uncultured Clostridium sp.
GATATAAAATTATCTAATAATTTTATATCAGCTTTTTAATTATTTAACTGTAATAGTTTTTGATGCTGTAGTATAGCCTGATTTGCTCATTTTAACTACAACTTTAGTGCCAGCTTTCTGCTTAGCAATTTTAGCACTATAAGCTCCCTTGTTATTTACAGTAGCTTTAGCTATTTCTTTATTATTTACGTATATTTTTACGGTGGCTCCACTAGTTCCTTTTCCTGAAATTGAAGTAGAAGTTTTAGTTAAATTTGAGGCCGTAAATGTAGTAAATACATTTAGGACTTTTGTCTTAACGCTTTTTTCTAAATAACCGGACTTGGTCATTTTTATAGAGACCTCTTTATTAGCTGCTTGCTTTGCTATTTTTATAGAATAAGTCCCATTAGAAGCAATAGTTGCACTTCCGATACTCTTTCCGTCAACATAAGCAGTAACCTTTGCCCCTTTTGTACCAGTACCTTTGATAGCTGTTGAGTTTTTGTTTATTTCATTTACAGTAAGAGTACCAAAGACATTTTGTACTGTAGTTTTAGCAGATTTAGTTTCATATCCTGCTTTAGTCATTTTTACAGTTATTTCTTTACCAGCAGCTTGTTTAGGTATTTTAATGGAGTAGTTTCCGTTAGATGCAACAGTTGCACTTCCAATACTCTTTCCATCAACATAAGCAGTTACTTTAGCAGTTTTTGTACCTGTACCTGTTATAGTTGTTGAGTTTTTATTTGCTGTTTTTATTGTAAGACTACCAAATACATTCAATACAGTAGTTTTGGCTGACTTAGCTTCATAGCCTGCTTTAGTCATTTTAACTGTTATTTCTTTACCAGCCGCCTGCTTAGGTATTTTAATGGAGTAATTTCCATTAGAAGCAGCAGTTACACTTCCAATACTTTTTCCATCAACATAAGCAGTTACTTTAGCATCTTTTAAACCTACCCCTGTTATAGCTGTTGAATTTTTATTTACTGCTTTAACTTCAAGTTTACTGAATACATTTAAAACTGTAACAGTACATGAAGCAGTTTTTGAACCATCTTTAGTCTTAACAGTAATAGTAGCTGTTCCAGGAGCTACTGCCGTAACTTTACCATCATTATCTACAGAGGCAATTTTAGTATTACTGCTTGTCCAAGCTACATTTTTATTAGCTGCATTACTAGGAAGTACAGTGGCTGATAGTAATGCTGTCTTTCCTTTAGTTAAACTTAATGTTTTATTATTTAAACTTACACCAGTTACAGATACTACTGGAGAAGTAAAGTCTATCATATAAGGATCAGCTAAGTATTTAATAGATTTCCCATTACTATTTGATAGTTTTACTCTACAATTATTATCGCCTATAAGAAGTGGATTATTGGAAGCACTCGTTTTTAAAGTAAGTTTTCCTTCTTTTAATACCTTAGCTTTAATATTTACAAATGTTTTGTTTCTTGAGGTATTTGTTGCGTTACCTTTTAAAGTTAATGCAAAACTAGCATTTCCTTTATTAATTTTTCCTGAAACACCAAGTGGTGTTAATATTTCGTTATCATTAAATATATCACCATTAGTAATGCTTAAAACTTCTAATAGTTCATCATCGTAGTCAAAATCAATTGATCCACCATAAAAATCATTGATGTTGCTTACGTTAATAGCAATATTAATGGTATTTCCTATCATTGCCTTACCTATTACCTCATAGGAAATTGAAGGTAAGGATGTACTGGATGTATTTGTTGTATTACTAATTATAGTAAAAAATACTATTAGTAATGATAAGAAAAAGATAAAAGTGTTTTTTAATTTCTTCATATGTTATCCCCTTAGTAAATTTTATATAATTTTTAATATTTATTGATATATTTTAGTAATATTATTTTCGGTCAAGATATATTATTGATTAATGCTAAAATCAAAAATAATACCAATACTAATATATAAGAAAAAGTAGATAATTGAAAAGGGAGCCCTATAAATAGTTTTGATCCTATTTATAAAGCTCCTATTTCTATATAGTAAAGAGAGAGATAGGGTAATTGGAAAAAGTGTTTACATATAATAAATATACAAGTATGGAGTATTTTGTGAAATAAATATAAAATAAAATTAGAAAATTTTTATTTAGGGGGAAAATGGTCAATATGGAATTAGAAATATTGAGGACGATTCAAAAAATAGCAAATCCATTTTTGGATGTATTATTTCAAATTATAACTATGTTTGGGGAAGATTCTTTAGCCATTGTTGTAATGGCAGTTATCTATTGGAATTATGATAAGAAGTTTGGTGAGTATATTGCTTATTCAGCTTTAACATCAGCATCGATAAATGGGATGGTTAAAAACATATTTAAGGTTAAAAGGCCTATTGGTGAAGAGGGCATAAGAAGTTTAAGGACAGAAACAGCTGGTGGATATTCTTTTCCTAGCGGTCATAGCCAGGGAGCAGCATCATTTTATGGGGCAGTTGCAGTTTACTTAAAGAAAAAGTGGGTATCAATACTATGTATTATTACTGTACTTGCTGTTGGCTTTTCTAGAATGTATTTAGGAGTACATTGGCCTAAAGATGTAGTATGTGGAATCTTATTTGGTGGCGCATGTGATTACATTACATATAAAATTTATGAAAAATTTGTGAATAAGCAGCTGGTATATTGGATTACATTTGTCATTCTTTTA
>CAKVNP010000407.1 GCA_934777095.1 uncultured Clostridium sp.
ATATTGGGCTGCCTTATCTAAGCATGAACAGAGAATCTGCCTCATTATCAGGAGGAGAAGCTCAAAGGTTAAAACTAGTTCGTTATATGGGAAGTTCATTAACTGACATGATTTATATCTTCGATGAACCAAGTACAGGAATGCACCCAAGGGATGTTTATCGGATGACTAACCTTTTAAAAAGTTTAAGGGATAAAGGCAATACAGTACTTGTGGTAGAACATGATAAGGATGTAATAAAGATTGCCGATGAAGTTATTGATGTGGGGCCGCTCGCCGGGAGGAATGGAGGAAAGATTCTATTCCAAGGAAGCTATGAACAATTATTATCATTTTCCTTTAACAGTAAGGGGGCATGCCCTGCATGTAAGGGAAGAGGAGTTGTGGTAACAGAACTTGTATTTATGGATCCAGTAACTACAATCTGTGAGCAATGTGAAGGTAATAGATATAGCGAGGAAGCAATGTCATATAAGTATAAAGGGAAAAACATCGTTGATATTCTTAAGATGACTGTAGATGAAGCAATTGAATTCTTTGCAGAAAATAAAAAGATCAGCACGTATCTAAACTCATTAGATAAGGTTGGATTATCATATTTGTCACTAGGGCAGCCGTTATCAACATTATCAGGCGGTGAAAGACAAAGAATAAAACTAGCAAAATATTTAAATAAAAAGGGTAATATTTATGTGTTAGATGAACCTACCACAGGCTTACATGCATCAGATGTAAAAAAGATTATGAAGCTTTTAGATAACGTTGTTGAAAGTGGGAATACAGTTATTGTAATAGAGCATAATTTAGATGTAATGAAACAGGCAGATTATCTTATTGATATTGGACCAGATGGTGGAAGTGCGGGCGGAGAAGTTGTCTTTACTGGTACACCAAAGGAAATGATTTATAATTCAGACACTATAACAGCAGAATACTTAAGAAAGTCTTGTGAGTAAGTAGTTATAATTATGAATTATGGATTATGAATGATGAATCATGGAGGAAATCCATAAGGGGATTTCTTAGACTAGAAAGATTCTTATATATTTCAGCAGTAATATTTATTATTACTGCTGATTTTGTTATAGTTAAATAAAGAATGTAAAGTGGAGAAAAATAAGGAGGTATTTAAGTTATGGAACATGTGCAGCAAATGTTGGAGCCAATCTATAATGAAAATTCTAAGATATTAATTCTAGGTACCTTTCCATCAGTTAAATCAAGAGAGGCAGAATTTTATTATGGTAATCCACAAAATAGGTTTTGGAAAGTAATTGCTAATATAACAGGATGTAATAAATACGATACTGTGGATGAAAAGAAGAAGATGCTGATAGATAATAATATTGCATTGTGGGATACAATTGAATCATGTGATATTGAAGGATCTAGTGATTCTAGCATAACTAACGTTGTGCCAGCTGATTTATCAATTATCTTAAATAATAGCTGTGTGAATAGGATTTATGTAAATGGAGATAAAGCATTTAAGCTATATAATAAGTATTTATTAAAAACAACAGGAATTGAAGCTGTCAAACTTCCTTCAACTAGTCCTGCAAATGCTCGTTTTACACTTGATAAGCTAATCCATGCATGGCAGGTAATAAAAGAATAGTAGAAAATTAAAGTTTAAAAAATAAAAGTACATTGCGTATCTCCTATACATAATTAATAATATATATTTAATACTAATCTTAGGAAGGTGCTGAAGTTAATTTAATGCATTTTTTGATATAAGGGAATGTAAAAGGAGATATGCTATAATGCTAGAGAAAATACAAGATATTAATTTTCTTCAATTAGCTAAAGATGTAAAAAAGATGATTTTTAATGGAGAATTAAAAACTAAAACAGATGACTATGAATTGGAACTAGAGATAAATAATGATTATGAAAAATTAGAGCCATTAAAAAAACTATTAGAAATAATGATTGGAGATAACTGTTTAATTACAGAGCTTTATCTTGAAAATAAAAATGACTTTAAAAAATGCTTTGGTGAAGAGTATAGTAAAGAACTAAATGAAATATTTCACAGCGTTCTGATTAAAGAAATTAAAGTTCAAAGTGATGATAGCTATATGGGAACATTAATTTATCATGAGGCATTTGGTGAAAAAATGGTTTTTAAGCTAGCTTTCATTAGATATTTAAGAAGATTTCAAAGAGAAGAAAATTGGAAATGAAAAGACATTATAAAAAAATATAAAATCAGATAATTAATTCTATATTTTGTAAGAGTTAAAATAATATAATTATGGTAAAAAGGGGATAGGGAATATGTTTCATTTATTACTAGCAGTAATTTATCTATCGTTTATTAGTTTAGGACTGCCAGATTCATTGCTTGGTTCAGCATGGCCATCTATGTATGGTGAATTTGGCGTATCGGTTTCTTATGCAGGAATTTTTTCAATGATTATAGCAGGGGGAACTATTATATCAAGTTTACAAAGTGATAGGCTTACCCGCAAATTAGGAACTGGTAAAGTCACTGCAATTAGTGTGGCAATGACGGCAGCAGCACTATTTGGATTTTCAATTAGCAATTCTTTCTGGATGGTGGGTTTATGGGCAGTTCCTTAGGGACTTGGAGCTGGTAGCGTAGATGCATCACTTAATAATTACGTGGCACTTCATTATGAAAGTAGACATATGAGTT
>CAKVNP010000408.1 GCA_934777095.1 uncultured Clostridium sp.
GTATAGCTTCATCTTTATTTTTTTTATATTGATTATCCAGCTGCCTTAATAATGTAGCTAAATTTAAAAATCTACTCGTATATGCTGAAATCAGCAAAGATATTGCTGTAAATAACAATGCTGGTGTTGTCATTTCTATCCTCATATTTTTAATCCTTTCGTTTTCTTTTTATTCTATTATACATCATAATTTTATTTTTTGGTTATTTTTATAGGAATAAATACCTCCACTTGTGCCCAGCCCTGCATCTCAACAATTTCATCAGGTGTAATTATATGTCCCATAATATAGTGATTATCTCGTTCATCCAGTTCAAAAATTTTAGACTCTTTAATATATTTCCTAGCTTCAGCAAGCATTAATTTTTTCATATCCTCATCGCCATATATGTAGCTATACACTAAATAATATCCACCTTCAAAATCAACTATCTCATACTCTTTATCAATAATCTCATCCGTTAATACATACCACCAGACCATCCCTTTGCCAATAGGATCATAAAACAATAAATCATTAGGTATTTGATTATACATAGGCTTTTGCTGGATATTAGAAATATATTTATTAAATTTCCCCAGTATTCCTTTACTAGAAAAATCACAATTTCCATCTACACCTGAAGATACCGCCATAAAAGGTGGTAAAAATATAATTCTAAATTCCATTACCTTTAACTCCTCCATCACATACAACAACACATTTTATTCCAATTATTTTCATATAAATATAATTATATATTATTTCTTTATTGAAAAAAAGTATTAAAAATGAAAAAAAGAGTCTATCTATTTATAAATTACTTTTAGATATACTCTTTTATTTCATTATTTAATTTTTCTAAACTTTTCATATCTTTTTTCCAACAATTCTTCTGTATTAATTGCTTTTAGTTCATCAATATTTTTTCTTAAGGCAACCTTTATCATTTCACACATTTTTTCTGGTTCATTTTGGGCTCCTCCCTCAGGTTCTTCAATTACCTCATCAATTATCTTAAATCCTTTTAACTCTCTTGCTGTAAGCTTCATAGCTTCTGCGGCCTCTTTAGTTCTTGATTTATCTTTCCACAAAATTGAAGCAAATCCTTCTGGAGATAGTACTGAATATATAGCATTCTCAAGCATTAATACTTTATCTGCTACTGCAAGTCCAAGTGCACCTCCGCTTCCTCCTTCACCAGTAAATATAGCAATTATAGGTGTTTTAAGCTCTGCCATTCCAAATAGATTCTGTGCTATAGCATATCCTTGCCCATTTTCTTCTGCCTCTACTCCACAAAATGCTCCTGGGGTATCTATAAAACATACTATTGGCCTTTTAAATTTCTCCGCCTGCTTCATAAGACGTAATACTTTTCTATATCCTTCTGGATGTGGCATTCCAAAATTTCTTTCTATATTTTCTTTAGTATTATTTCCTTTAGCAATCCCTATAACTGTAACAGGTGTACCATAAAACTCTCCAATTCCTCCTATGATAGACTTATCATCACCATAGCATCTATCTCCATGTAATTCAATAAAACCATAAAATATATTTTTGATATAATATTGTGCATGGGGTCTCTCTGATAGTCTTGCTAAGCTAACTCTATCCCATGCACTTACTGTCTTTGTCATACTCATCTTATCACCTCATGATAGGATAATAATTTTGCTAAAACCTTCCTAAGCTCATCCCTTTTGACTATTTTATCTACAAATCCCTTTTTAAGCAAAAATTCTGCTTTTTGAAAATCATCTGGCAGCTTTTCATTTATAGTATTTTCAATTACTCTTCTACCTGCAAAGCCAATTAGTGCTTCAGGCTCACTTAAAATAATATCCCCTTGCATTGCAAAACTTGCAGTAACACCACCTGTAGTAGGATCTGTTATAACTGTAATATATAAAAGACCTGCCTTATTATGTCTAGCTAATGCTGCACTTATTTTAGCCATTTGCATTAAAGAAAATATTCCCTCCTGCATTCTTGCTCCTCCAGAAGTAGTAAAAATAATTATTGGTAATTTATTATCAGTAGCATATTCTACTGCCAATGCTATCCTTTCGCCGACTACTGTCCCCATACTACCCATCATAAAATTACTATCCATAATAGCACATACAGTTCTATATCCACCAATTGTTCCTATACCAGTTATTACAGCTTCATCTACTTCAGATTTTTTTCTCGCTGATTTTAATTTTTCATTATACCCTTCAAATCCTATAGGATTTCTTTCTTTAATATTATCAGCAAATTCTTTAAAGGTATTTTTATCAAAAGTATATCTTACTCGTTCATAAGAGGTTAATCTAAAATGATATCCACACTTAGAGCAGACCTTCAAACTTTCTTCCAGTTCTGCATTATAGATTATACTTCCACATTTAGGACATTTCTTCCACATTCCATCTGGTACAACAGGTCTATTTTCAGCTTCTTTATCTAGCTGTAGTGTGCTTACTGTTATATATTTTCTTTTCCCTAATAAATCCTTAAGCATCATTTTTTACTCACCAGCCTATCATTTAAAAAGGAGGTATTATATGAACCATCAATAAATCTTTCATCATCTAAAATAGAAAATTGAAAATCAAGATTCGTTGTTACTCCTACTACTACAAATTCATCTAGTGCCCTTTTCATTCTAATTATTGCT
>CAKVNP010000409.1 GCA_934777095.1 uncultured Clostridium sp.
AAATCACCTTTATCTACGCAGGCAATTTTCAAATCAGTAATAATTTCCCCTAAAAATACATATGATCCATACTTTTCTGTAATTATCATGTTATTTTTCCCCACAAAACCTACACCTGCTAAATAAGCAATGTATCTTTCCGGCAAAGAATTACTATCCACAAAAGCTTCAGCTTTTCCACCTAACTCTTTGATATAATCGCATATTTTATTTAAATATCCCTTTACCACCCTATGGTAATCTAAGCCTTTAGTATATATTGAAAATCCATTTTTATTATCTGCTTCCTGATGAAAATAAGGGAAAGCTATTGAAATAATAGTTTTCCCATCCTCCATATAAATCTTAGGATTTATTCTTTTTTCAATGTCTTTTTCCTCAAATTCATTTTCCAAGCCATTTTCTTTCCTAAAAGAATAAAACTCTCTCAATTCATCAAAACTTCTGCAGGGAATAAAGCCAAGGGTATCTAACCCTAGGCCTTTACAAAAATCAATAATTAATTTTTTTTCCATTTATATCACCATGTCATTATATATCTGTTTTCGATAACCTTTATAGTTATTCATATCAATAATTACCTTATTAGGATCTTTCTTGATTATATTTCTTGCCGGAATACCTACTGCTGTAGCTCCTGCAGGAACATCTTTTAAAACAACTGAATTAGATCCAACCTTACAATCATCACCGAGATTAATAGGTCCTAATATTTTAGCTCCTGATCCAATAGTAACTCTATTACCTACTGTTGGATGCCTTTTACCTTTATCTTTACCTGTTCCACCTAAAGTTACTCCGTGATATATTGTAACATCATCGCCAACTTCAGCAGTTTCTCCGATAACGACCCCCATGCCATGGTCTATAAATAATCCCTTTCCTATAGTTGCCCCCGGATGAATTTCTATTCCGGTAAAGAACCTAGATAATTGAGAAATTAATCTTGCTAGGAAAAATAATTTTTTAGTATAGAAATAATGAGATATCCTATATGCTATCAATGCATGAATACTGGGATATAGCAAAAACACTTCCACTTTACTTCTAGCAGCAGGATCGTTTTCCATTATTCTTTTTAAGTCATAATTTAAATTATTAAACACAATTATCCCTCCCACTTTGGTTTATAACATTCAGGTAGAAATTTCCTCTAGAGTTTCTTCCTTTAATTTGTAATTCATAATTCATAATTTATCATTAATCAAAGATTCCCATTGAAATATATTTTTCTCCTCCATCTGGAGCAATTGCTAGTACTTTTTTACCTTTGCCTAATTTTTGAGCCACTTGTATAGCTGCGTAAATTGCTGCTCCTGAAGATATACCAACTAACACACTTTCCTTATCTGCTACTTCAACAGTAGTGGCAATTGCATTTTCATCTGAAACAGCTATTACCTCATCAATATATTCACTTTTATAGTTGCATGGTACAAATCCTGCACCAATTCCTTGAATTTTATGTGCTCCTGCTTTTCCACCGCTAATTACTGGTGATTTTTCTGGCTCAACTGCTACAACTTTTATCTCTGGAATTAATTCTTTCAATCTTCTTCCTATTCCTGTCACAGTTCCACCTGTTCCTACACCCGCTACAAATGCATCTAAATCATTTATATCATCAAATATTTCTTCAGCAGTAGTTGCATAATGCTTTTCTGGATTGGCTATATTTTCAAATTGCTGCGGTATAAAGTAACCATGTTTCTGCACCAATTCTTCAGCTTTTTCGATAGCTCCCTTCATTCCCTTTACGCCTTCTGTCAATACTAATTCTGCCCCATAAGCTTTAATTAAATCCCTACGTTCCTTACTCATTGTTTCAGGCATAACAATAATTACTTTATATCCTTTTAATCTTCCTATAAAAGCTAAAGCTATACCTGTATTCCCACTTGTAGGTTCAACAATTACAGAACCCTTTTTTAATATTCCTTCTTTTTCTGCCTTTTCAATCATTCCAAGTGCTGCCCTATCCTTAACACTTCCACCCGGGTTAAACTTTTCTAACTTAACATATATATCTGCACAATCTTCTCCGCCAAAACCATTTAATTTTAATACCGGTGTCTTGCCAACCATTTCAATAACATTTTCATAAATCATAAAAAATACCTCCATTTATTTAATTTGTAATTTAATAATATATACTTAAATAATTATTACTAAAACCATTATTTAGTTTTCTTAAATATCCTAAATACATATTTTTTTATAAAATAAAAACTCCGTCTCTAAAATATAGAGACGAAGTTATATCCGCGGTTCCACTCTAATTGGAATAATTTATAATCATTCCCAACTCAACTAAGGTACATATAATACCTGATCACTATAACGGGTGATCCCGTAAAATCTTACTGTTATTTCAGACCTAAACTCCAAAGAGCACTTCATATAAATTACCGGTGAAGAATTCACAGCATCTTCTTCTCTCTGTAACCATCCTTTATACTACTTTTCTTTTTCATCGTTTTTAATTCCGACTATTTAACTATGCTTTATATATTATTATATGCTTTTGCTTTAAATTGTCAATAAAATTTTAAAATTTATTTATTTTTCCTTTTCCACATAGGGTACAATACTTCATCTATTAAATCATGAGTATTTACTACACCTATTAACGT
>CAKVNP010000410.1 GCA_934777095.1 uncultured Clostridium sp.
AAAGATTTCAGTAACAGTAAAAAAGTTGTTATAAAGCAAAATAGTACTGTATCTAAAAGTATTGGTTCGTTAACAAAAGGAAAAACTTATTATGTTAAAGTAAGAAGTTATACTACAGTTAGTGGTGGGAACCTATATGGTGCATATAGTAATGCAAAAAGTGTAAAGATAAAATAAGTTAGTAAAAAGCGGGTGATAATTCACCTGCTTTTTTATTAGGATAGTCTATAAATTAATACTTTTTCTCTATTATCGTTGTAGTATTGAGGGAATAATTTAATTTCTTTAAAGAGCTCGAAGTCAGTATAATTATCTAAAAAGTTTATATAATCCTCATGAGGATAAAATAAAATAATGTCTACGGGACGATCATTTTCAAAAGTTGAAAAAATTATATTCAATACTACTTTTATAAAGATTTTAACTGAAAAAGGATTAAAGAAATAGAATTTATTATCGGTATTTTGTATTTCATATTCTTCCGCAGTACAGTTTATGAAATTAATTTTATGATCTGAAATATCGTGTGAACTTCTGTAGCTTTCTAGATTTTCCAAGGCATCATTATAATAGTCTTGATTCATTTCAATTCCTGTAACCTGGCATTTAAAGTGATAATGTATAAAGAAGTTTAATCTTCCTTTGCCAGAACCAAAATCTACAACAGAATCAGTTTTTAATAAAGGATAATTGGTAAGTAATGATTCTAAGACATAATAAGAAGTTGGCTCATATATAAAATAATCTTTGATTTCGTTAAATTTTTCTTGCATCCCTTCAGTATGTATATTAAGTAATTTTTCGTATTTATTCTCCATAGTATACCTCTTATATAAATGATAAGTTAATTATAAAGGATAATGGGGTAAAATGTATAATTAAATATTTTAAATCTAATGCATCATCTTCTTTAGTAGCAGTAAATATAGATGAAACTTTTTTCGATGATGAATTGGCAAAGAAAATTATAGATGAATTTATCAAAGGTTATAAGTATATATCTGCCATTGTTTTTGTAACTAATTCAAGAAGAACTAAAAGAATTTTAAATAAATATCTAAAACAATACAATGCAGCAGATAAGTTTAGGATAAATATTATGGGAGATTTTGAAAAGGGTAAAAAATGGTTAGTAAGTAAATAAAAAACACCAGATGCTTTTTGGTGTTTTTTATTATGGCTAAAATGTAAAATAAACAAGAAACCTCAACTAAAAAATGGTAAAAAAGAAGAAAATTTTACAAAGTTTACACAATGTGTAACAATTTAATTAAAATTGTAATAATACCTACTGAATATTTATACTGAAATAAAAGTTATTATAATTTACATTCAAAAAAGAAGGGGAGTAAAAATGAGTAAGAATGTAAAAAAAATTATTAAAAAGGTATCTAGTGGAATAATGCTTGGTGTACTTGCAGCTTCTGTTATATTGACGCCAACATTAAATACCTTTGCGCTGACAAATGATACATATTTAGCTTCGTTTCAAGAAAAACTTGCTATTATAGAAAAAGGAGGATGGCTTGAATCTGCATTTGTAGAATGGAATAAAGTAGAAGGTGCTACAGGTTATAATGTTTATTATAAAGCAGCAAATGAAGCTAATAGCAAATATAAACAATTAGATAATGAACTTATTAGACAATATCCATCATACTTTAGAGCTGATGTCTTAGGGCTTAAAGCAGGTGAATATATAATAAAGGTAGTTCCAATAAAAAATGAAACGGAATTATCTAAACAAGCAGTAATTACTGAAAAAATTACGGTAGAAGCAAATGCAAGGGAAGGTTTTGCTTTTTCTAAGGAATCACCAATGGGGACAAGCTCTGGCGGATATAATGATGATGGAACTGTACCAGCAAATGCACAAATTGTATACATATCAGCAGATACGGTAAATACAGTAACGTTAGATGTTATTACAAATAGTAAAGGAAGTAAAACAACTTGTACAGGGTTGGCAAATATCTTGGCTGCGCGTCAAAAAGGATATGATAAAACACCGCTGATTATTAGAATGATTGGTGAAGTGAAAGGTGCTGACATAAAAGGATTAAATAGCAGTGGCTATGTGCAGATTAAAGGTGCCTATAATCTTACCTTTGAAGGTGTGGGAGAAGATGCAACAGTAAATGGCTGGGGGTTCCTAGTTAGGGATTCACATAATATTGAAATAAGAAATTTAGGAATTATGCTATTTCCAGATGACGGGCTTTCACTAGATACAAACAATGAAAATATCTGGCTTCATAATAATGATATTTTTTATGGAACAGCGGGAAGTGATGCAGACCAGGCAAAAGGAGATGGATCAACTGATGTTAAGGCTAAATCAACTTATGTAACATTATCATATAATCATTATTATGATTCAGGGAAATCTTCTCTTTGTGGAATGAATGATACAGAAGAGTTCTTTGTAACATATCATCATAACTGGTTTGACCATTCAGATTCAAGACATCCACGTATAAGAGTAGGGACTGTACACATATACAATAACTATTTTGATGGAAATGCTAAATATGGTGTAGGAGTTACTAAAGGAAGTTCAGCATTTGTAGAAGCAAATTATTATAGAAATTGTAAATATCCAATGCTTACTTCTCTTCAAGGAAGCGAT
>CAKVNP010000411.1 GCA_934777095.1 uncultured Clostridium sp.
AACCCACAACCAATGGTTTTGGAGACCACTACTCTACCGTTGAGCCATACCCCTTCGACAAAAGTTATTTTATCATATATAAATAATATCTGTCAACAAATTTTACATAACTTTTTAAAATAAGCCTCAATTTATTTTTTAAGTTGAGGCTTTTGTAACAAAATCATATAACCCTAAAGCTCTTCTCCTCTAGTTTCAATTACATGTTTATACCAATAAAAAGATGCTTTCTTCTTTCTTTCATAATTATTATCTCGATCTACATAAATAAAACCATATTGCTTTTTATATCCATTCAGCCAGCTTAATAAATCTATTACAGACCATGCATAATATCCTTTTAAATTAATTCCTTCTTGAATAGCTGCCTTTACAGCTTTTAAATGCTCTTCAATAAATTTAATTCTTGGAATATCTAAAACTTCACCTTCTATTATTGGATCTTGGTCTCCTAATCCATTTTCAGTAATATATATTTTTATATCACCATATTCAGCCTTAAGCTTTCTTAAGCCAGCCAAAAATGCTTCAGGTGAAATTTCCCATCCCCATTTAGTGTATTTTTTATCATCCATCATTACACTTCTAAAGAATCCATCAAAAGAAGGACTTCCTGGTTTTCCTGTAGAATTTTCTCTAGAATTTTCAACTTTTTCTGTTAAATAGTATCTCTCAACTCTCATTGGCTGATAATAATTCAAGCCGACAAAATCATTTTTGGCAGAAGAATTTTTAATTATTTCTAATTCATCTTCATTCCAATCCGGCTCCCATCCCTTTTCCTTTAGTGTATTAACTACATATTCAGGATATTTTCCCTTTAATATAGGATCATAATACCAGTTTAAATTATATTGATTTGCATGATATTCTGCCAATTTATTTTCTTCAGTATCATCAACTGAAAAAGCAGGATTAAATACATGAGTAATTCCGATTTCTCCATACTGTCTTAGCTGCTTATATGCACTTACAGATTTAGCATGTGCTAAAAATACATTATGGGTTGCTGTAAAATATTTTTTTGGATCGTTTTCTATAGCTGGTGGATGTGCTGCAGTTAAATAACCATTTGAACAAAAAACAATTGTTTCATTAAATGTTATCCAATGCTTTACTCTATCTCCAAATGCCTTAAAACATGTTGTAGCATATTTTACAAATGCATCTACAGTTTTTTTGTTAGTCCATCCGCCCTTTTCTTCTAATGCTTGTGGCATATCCCAATGATATAATGTTACAAATGGTACTATTCCATATTTTAAGCACTCATTTATTAAATTATTATAAAATTCTATTCCTTTTTCATTAATTTCTCCATCACCATCTGGTATAATTCTTGGCCATGAAATTGAAAATCTATATGATTCTAATCCCATTTCAGCCATTAGTTTAACATCCTCTTTATACCTATGATAATGATCTACTGCTACATCTCCATTTGTACCTTCAAAAGTTTTTCCCGGAATTTTTGAAAATACATCCCAGTTAGATATACCTTTTCCATCTTCATTCCAAGCTCCTTCAACTTGGTATGCTGCTGATGCTGCTCCAAATAAAAAATCTTTAGGAAACCTCATTGCTACACTCCTCTCAATCCCTTTATTATATAATTCAAATTCTTTAATGTATTATACATTTATATTATACTGTTAATTTATTCCATTTAAAATCTATTTAAATAAGTTTTTCCTTTAAATTTTTTTTAATGACCGCAGCTTTGATCATATCGTAAGTAATTCTTTCACTTACGTTTTCTTTAATTGTTTTAAGTTTATTAAAACCAACTTTTTCTATAACTTTTTCTATTTCTTCTTCCTCTTCATCATTAAAAAATTCATTAAAATCAATATTTAAATTCACTTCATCATTTTCACTTATATATTGGTTTACATGATTCATTATAGTTGCTAAAGATAATCCTCTTTCCTCTGCTGTCTTTAATAAACTTCCATTAGAATTTATTATCTCTATAGTCTCCATATATGATTTACCTTTTTCTCTATGCCTATGGCTATCCTTTTGTTCTATTTCCGTTAATGATTTTTCTTTTGCTAAGCTGATATTTTTATAATTCCAGACCACTTCAATATTATTATCTTCTATATATTGTTTTATTTTTTCTAAGAACATATCTGCATATTTTTCAGCTTTTACCTTTCCTACACCAGATATATCTAAAATCTGCTCATTATTAATAGGCATTCTAGCACTTAATTCCTTCAATGTATTATCTCCAAACACCATATATGGAGGTACTTTTTCTTCTACTGCTATTTCCGCTCTTAGCTGCCTTAATATTTGGAATAAATCATTCTTTACTTCCATAACTACTTCTGCAAGTTTATGTTCTTTAATCCATACCTGCTTCTGCCCCTTGGCAATTTCCATAGAAAATTTATTTAAAGATAAAACTGGATACTCACCTTTATAATTTAAATATCCATAAGCAATTAATGTATTGATAAATTCCGTAAGCCTATCCTTTGAATACTCCTTCATAATTCCGTAAGTACTAATTTCATCTAAATGCCATTCATATATTTTCTTATTCTTTGATCCTCTTAATACATCAACTATTGTTCCAATTCCATATGGCCTTTGAACTCTATATACACAGGATATTAC
>CAKVNP010000412.1 GCA_934777095.1 uncultured Clostridium sp.
ATTATGATTTAATTTTACTTTAAATTGGAATTAATATCAATACTTTTCCATTTTTTTCGTCATTATAAGCTATTTCTAACTGCTCCTGTTCCTTCTATCTTAATATTTGAATTTATATTGACATTAGTTCTGCTTAATATATCTTCTGAATTAATTTTAGGGTAATGTATTTCCATAATCCTGCCTACATCAAAAATATCTATGTCTTTTTCCTTATACTTATTAAAAACATATTCAACATATTTATTTACATGAGCTTCTTCATTATTCTTAATATAATCAAGCAGCTGATAATCTACTATTGCATCGCCTTGTATTTCAGCAACTGATACTTCAATATCAATATTCTTGTTAATTACAAGTGCATCATTTTCATAGGAAACATCGTTAGTAGCTGTAGTTTGTAATATATTTAAACTAATAAAATCTTCCTTAGTATTTGGATTTCCTAAAGTCAATATTCCGCTCTTAACCTTTCCCATCATTAAGTTATACATTAATGAATCCTCTGAATCCAGCTTATCTACCAATACATTATCCTTAATTATTGCTGATCCATTTATTTCAATCTTTTTATCTAAAGCCCCGCTTTTTAAAGTTATTGCAGGAAGAAGTATAGTATTGTCTCCCATTAGTACATTGCTTAAATAATAATTTATATTAGACGCAGTAGCTTCAACTCCATAACTTTGGGTACCAATTAAATCATTTAACAACATTCCTAGGTATTCCTCATCATTAGTTGTTGTTGCTAAAAGTTCTTCTACATTTCCATAGTAGATAAAAGCACTAGGTTTTACCTGGAACTCATTAAAATTATTTATTAAGTCTAAATACTTTTCAATGCTTTTCTTGGCAGCCTTTTCAGTAAATATATATGCCCTTATCTGGCTATAATTCAGCTTATTGCTTGCTACTCTTCCTACTCCCTCCAATGCTTCAAGTGCTGTCTTCCCCTGGCCTTTATAAACCATTCTTCTACCTTTGTCTGATCCCTCATTTGTGCTTCTATATGGCTTTATACAATCTAAATACAATATAGTCTGGCCTAAATCATCTATATCAAATATTACACTAGTTGCAAAAGTAACCTTATTTATATCATTGTAATTAAAGCAGCCAGTAAACAGCATTGGTAAAATCATAAAAATTATCGCATTTATATATCTTTTTTTCTTACTTAGCTTTTTCATTCTTAAATCTTCCACCCTCAATTATTTTTCTCGATATCCTATTTAAATCTCCCCTAAAGAGAATATCTTTAAATTTATATTCGCTGATACTTCCAATAGGAAATAAAAATGGATATTCTACAGATTTTAATTCACATAATTGCACCAAAAATAACATTGCTGCTGCCAATAGCCCAGGTATTCCAAGCAAAGCGGCTGCACATACCATTACAATAGACCAAAATGAAACTGCTCCATATAATTTAGGTATTAAGAAATAACATAATGTGCTTATAGCCACAACTATTATGGTAATTCTAGAAGCTATGCCAGCCCCAACTGCTGCATCACCCAAAATCAATGCTGATACTATACTCATTGCACCACCAATAGCTTTTGGAAGCCTTATGCCTGCTTCCTTAATAAACTGGAAGGCCAGCATCATTATGATTACTTCCACAAAAGTAGGAAATGGTACTCCTGCCCTTGTTACAGCTAGCCTAAAAATAAACAATGTCGGTATCATAGAAAAATGATAAGTAATTATAGCTACATATATTCCTGGTAAAAATGTTGCTATAAAGAAAGCTAGCCAACGCAATATCCTATTGAAATTGGTGAAATATTTATTTACATAATAGTCATCAGGCATTTGGAAGTTTTCCATAAAGAAATAAGGGGCAGTTATTACAAATGATGTACCATCTACAATTATTGCAATCCTGCCTTCTAATATTTTGGCACATACTTCATCTGGCTTTTCAGTATAACCGATAGTATCAAAGAAAGAATTTTCTTTCTTAAGATTACTTTCAATATAGTTAGAGTCAAGGATAAACCTAAAATCCATATCTTTAATTTTATCTTTTATGTACTGTACTAAATTATCTGGCGCTATCCCCTTTATATATGTAATTGCCACCGCGGTCTGCGACTTTTCCCCAACAAAAACTGCCTCAAATTTTAAATCAGGATTTTTCAGTCTTCGTCTTATTAAAGCAACATTATCAACAATTAATTCATTAAAGCCTTCTCTTGGCCCTTTTAATACAGACTCTGTCTCAGGTATGCCCACTCCTCTTCTAACCATATTTTTAGCTTCACAATAAACTATTTCATTAAAATCATCTAAAACTAAAATTACATCTCCTGATAAAACATGGAATATGGCATCATCATTATCTTTAGCTATTCCTGTCATATTCATATCAAGAACCTTATCTATTAAATCCATAGGAGTATCAATCTTGGCACCTTTTAATTCACCAAAGCCTCTTAAAGGTAATATCATATACTCCATCATCCATTGGGCACTTGCTAAATCATCAATAAAAACTAATGTCCCATTTCCTAATATAGTTGATAATTTTCTATATTTAACATAGAATGAGCCTTCAAATTTGCTTTTTATATACTCTAAATTATTCATTTTCATCACCTAAAGATATTATTC
>CAKVNP010000413.1 GCA_934777095.1 uncultured Clostridium sp.
AAAGGCTGTAAAGAAGATATAACTCTTTACAGCCTGAAAACTCATTTATAAACACAACAAAAATAGTTATGATAAATCCATTTATTCAGAGAATTGTAAGTATACTTCTTAATTGCTAAGATTCCATAAAAGAGTAACTTTAATATACCTAAAAACATTTTAGGCAAAACACTCCTTTTAGAATTTTTCTATAATAATAGAATTGATTAGCAATTAATTAGTCTCATTTCTCACATTCCCCTTTCTTTTTCCTAATACAGTTATTTTACCTTAATTTTGTATTTTTGTAAAGCGTTTGGAATATTATTGATTTTTATTGTCAATACTTACTGCTATAAGTGGATATATACTTTTATATCTGCCTAATAATTTATAGGAGGTTTTGATTTATGAGAAACAAAATAATTGCATTAATTATTTCACTTATAGTTGTTGTAGGACTAGTAGGATATTTAAATCATGAAGGAGCCTTTGATACAACACAGGCATCAAAGACCCAGAATAGCAGCAGTACAAATATAGATAATAGTTCTGCTAGTAATAATAGTAGTTCAAAAACATCAAAGAGTACTGACTCCGTTTCTAAAAAGACTTCTACAGCTGATTCTGCAAAAGATTCTGGTATTGCTTCAACTAATTCTACAAATAAGCAGACTACTGAAACTTCAAGTACAGCAGATAATTCAAGCTTAAACAATACTTCTAAGACAAAATCATCAGTTTCCTTTACAAGTAATAATCTTACATATGATTATTTTGCAAAGAATATACCATACACTGAATATACAATGGTTGCTGGTGATACACTAACTTCAATTAGTGAAAAATATTCTAATACTTGTACTGTAAATGCTGCTTTAAATTTAATTAACTCAGCAAATAATATTTCAGATAGTAAAAACTTAAGTATTGGTACAGTAGTAAAGATTCCCGTATCAACCTTAAAAGCAGGTACTTTGTATAAAGTAGCTGAAGGTGACACATGGGGAAAAATAAAAAATGAGTATTATCCAAATATTGATATAGATAAAATGACTGACTTTTTAGTTCAGTTAAACTCACTACCAAACAATTATTTACCTCTAGGTGAATATGTATTTTTACCAACATTAAATTAACTTCTAAAAAAGAAATAATAAATTGGAATTGCAATTCCAATTTATTATTTCTTTTTTAGTTAAACATTTACATTGGTTGAATTTAAAATAAGATAGAAATATACTAGTAATATAAGATATATGAAATATTAAAATGAAAAAAAACATTTAAAGGAGATTTTTATGAATTACTTATCTGATTTACATACTCACACAATTGTTAGTGGACACGCTTATACTACTTTAATGGAAAACATAGAACATTGTGCTAAAAATGGGATTAAAATATTAGGAACTTCCGAACATGCGCCTTCAATGCCTGGTGCTCCACATTATTGGTACTTTGGTAATTTAAAAGTTGTACCAAGAGTAATTAATGGTGTAACTATTTTAAGAGGATGCGAAGCAAATATTTTAGATGTTGAAGGAAATTTAGATATGCCTGAAGATGGAATGAAACATTTAGATTATATGATTGCCTCTTTCCATGAACCTGTTTTTGCCCCTGGTAAAAGTAAAGCAGAAAATACTGCTGCTATTTTAAACGTAATGGATAAATATGAAAAAGTAGAAATTTTAGGACACTTAGGTAATCCTAATTATGAACTTGATTATGATGCTATTGTTAAAAAAGCAAAAGAAAAGAATATAATGATTGAAATAAATAACAGTTCATTACTTGGTTCTTCAAGAGTAGGCAGTGATGTAAACTGTAAAAAGGTAGCTGAACTTTGTAAGGAATATGGCACTAAAGTAATTTTATCTTCTGATGCGCATATTAATACATGTATTGGTGTCTTTAATAAGGGAATTGAATTATTTGAAGAAATAAATATGCCAGAAGAACTTATTATGAATGATCCTGCTAAACTAATTGAACACCTAAAATCTAAGGGTAGAGTTCAAGATCTTTAAAGGCAAAAAAGTGAATGATTAGTTCTCCATGGCTGTGTCCATTCACTAAGTATTTCTATCATTTCTTCTGTAGAAATTTCTATAAATTCACAACTCACTACGTTCAAACAATGAATTTTCTTAACGAAATTTTTACTACAGAAATGATGAAATACTAAAGTTCATTTACAATGCCATTACGAACTAATCATTCATCATCTTTTTGCTATTTAAAGATTCTTGTATAATTAATTAAATATGGTTACTAAAAATTTAAAACTCACTTCGTTCAAACAATGAATTTACTTTTAGAATCTTTCTTCCCAGATAGAATCTAAGTGGTAATCTGTTTGTGTTCCTTTAAAGATCACTTCATCGTTTTCGTTGTATAAAATATATTCAAAAGCATTATCTGAATATGAATTAATATTATTTATTTTATCTGCACTTGATAATTGCTGATAAATATTTATCTCCTTTACCTCATTAGGCTTTAATGAGTATTTACTTTCTATATCAACGTACTCTTTACCTAGTTTACTTTTAACTGAAGCTGGTACTTTAACTTTTATATAAAACTCCTGAAGATTATTACCACAATTTTTCACTTTTATTAAGCCATTAATCTTT
>CAKVNP010000414.1 GCA_934777095.1 uncultured Clostridium sp.
GCTCAATCCCTTGTACTGATTACTTTTATTCTTTAACTAAAGAAGATCTTCTTAAAATAGCGGTAATTGAAAGACATAAAAATACTGGAAATATAGGCTTAGGAATTATAAAAGGCTTACAAATTAAATACGGAGCTATTGCTACTACTATCTCCCATGATTCTCACAACTTAGTAGTTACCGGTACAAACGATAGGGATATGATTATCGCCTGTAAGGAAATACAAAAAATCGGTGGCGGCATTGTTGTAGTCCAAAATGGTGAAATTCTATCTTCCTTACGTTTAGAAGTGGCTGGCTTAATGACTGCTTTACCGGTTAAAAAGGTATACAGTAATTTAATTTCACTTAATAAAGCCATAGATAAAATTGCGCCTGGCCTATCATTTAATCCAACTTTAGCGTTATCATTTTTATCTCTGCCTGTTATTCCTGAATTAAAAATTACTGATCGAGGACTTTTCAGCGTCAGGGATTTATCTTTTATTACACTTACTGAATAATTAATAAGGACTATTGTATAAATACAATAGTCCTTATTTTATTACTTTTCTTCATCTAAAGTAAACTCATTTATTTTATTATTTAACTCATCTATTAATCCTGCTACAGTTTGTGCAATTTCATTTATTCCTTCACTAGATGCAGTAAATTCTTCTGCAGTTGATGCTACCTCTTCTGTTGTTGCCGCTAATTCAGCTGATATGGCAGTAGCCTTTTCAATATTATTAACTATATTTTTAGTTTTTTCATTGTTTATAGAAGACATCTTTGAAACCTCATCTATTTTAGGAAGTATCGCTACTAAAGAATCAGTTATTTCATTAAACGAATTTATAGTTTTATCAACTATCTCTTTTTGGCCGCTTACTTCAATATTTATGTCATTAGTTGCCTTAATTACTTTTTCACCTTCGTGTAATACATTATTTATTACTTGACCAATTTCACTTACTGATGCCTGGCTTTGTTCTGCAAGCTTTCTTATTTCGTCAGCTACTACGCTGAAGCCTTTACCTGCTTCACCTGCTCTAGCTGCTTCAATAGATGCATTTAAAGCTAACAGATTAGTTTGCTCTGCTATATCACTGATAGTATTAGTTATTCCATTAATAGATAATATCTTATTATTCATATTTTTAATATCTACATTAAATTCTTCAAATCTTTTATTAAAAATACTGATAGATTGGTTTAACTCCTGCATTTCTTTTTTACTTTCAAGAAGCTTTATCCCTGTATCATTTGATTGACTTGCAATTTCAGAAATGTTTTCGTTCATTCCAGCAATATTATCTTCAAACTCTTCCATTTCACTTTGAATCTTAACTATTTCTTCTGACTGACTGCTATTGCCTATAGCTGCTTCATTCATTGCTCCTGCTATAGACTGGCTGCCTGCTGTAATATCTTCTGATGTAATCTCTAAAGATTCTACTTGATTATTTAATACAACAATATTTCCTCTTACTGCAGATAGCACATCCTTCATTGCTTGTATAGTTTTAAGCAGTGAATTATTAATAAGTCCTATTTCATCTTTATCAGCCAGCTGACTTTCTGTAAAATCAACATTAAAGTTACCAGTTGCTAATATTTCTATTTTCTCTTTAAGTTCTATCAATCTCTTACCAATTACGATTCCTGTAACTGACAGCGCACCATAAGAGATTGCAATTCCTATTACTGCTATAATAACAAATATTCTAAACACTTTTTTCACTTCTGATATAAAATCATTTTTTCCAATCTCAAAAGCTATTGACCATCCATTAGCATCATTAATGCTCTTATAGAAAACCCTTTTTCCTTCTCCAGCACTAATCCTCTCTATACCGCTTTCACCGTTAATCATTTTTTCATGTATAGCAGCTATTTCACTTAGGCTGTCATCTGTTTTAGCTGCTTCAATTACGTTATATCCTTCTTCTACTTCTTCTATTTTATCAGAAGCAATTACTCTACCTTCTTGATTTAATATATATGTACTTCCAACTCCATCATATTTAAGTTCTTTTGTTAGCTCTGCTAAATAATTACCATCAACAGATATCGTTATTGCTGCAATTATTTCTCCATTATGCTTTACGGGTACCCCAAAGAAAATAATCTGCTTACCAGTTGTAGTATTGTAAACAGGATTACTTATGTAATTAATATCTTTCATTAGATTAATAAAATATTCTCTATCTGAGATATCATTTTCAAATCCATCAGTAGAATTTAAATAACCTTCTTTATTTATGTATCCTACTGAGGCCAGTCCATATTGTTCCACATATTGTACTAATCTTTCTTTCTTTTCTTCAAATCCTTTATTAGGATCTGAAACTTCTTTATCTGTTGCGATAACTTCTGCAATTAAATAACTTTTATCTATTTCATTTTGTATGCTCTTGATAGATTCATCCATCATCATTTCTATACTAGCTGACTTCATTGCTAATATGGTATTTTGTGAATAGTCAAATGCTGCAATAAATCCAATACTCATTATTAAGCTTAAGACGATTGCTAAAAGAATTGTTAAATAATATTTAATTTTTTTGAATTTCATATAATCCTCCTATTCATTTTATATTTTAATTATCGTTGTAAATTATATTAAACTTTATATATA
>CAKVNP010000415.1 GCA_934777095.1 uncultured Clostridium sp.
CTACAGTAGTTAATTGTGCAGGCTGAAAATGAGTAAATCCTAATGTAGGCATATCTTTATATTTCATTGCAAAATTAGATAAATGATATAAAATAGCTACAATTTTTTCCCTAACAAGCTCTAAAGCATTTTTCATAATGATTATATCTGTATTATCTCCTACATAACAGCTTGTTGCTCCTAAATGAATTATACCCTTTGCATTAGGACATTGAAGCCCATATGCATAAACGTGGCTCATAACATCATGGCGCACTTCTTTTTCTCTTTTAGTAGCTTCCTCATAATTTATATTATAAATATTTTCTTTTAATTCATTAATCTGCTCTTCTGATATATATAGACCTAACTCTTTTTCACCTTCTGCTAAAGCTACCCAAAGCTTTCTCCATGTTGAAAATTTCATATCATCTGAAAAAATATAGCTCATTTCCTTTGATGCATATCTTGAGTTTAATGGTGAACTGTATAAATCTCTCATTCTAAAATACCTCCGAATAAAAATATGTATATTTCTTTTAACATTCGTATTATAACATATTTCATCTTGTTTTACAGTTAAATAATAAAAAAATATTATTTTTTTTACAACAACTATTAAAATCTGCTATAAAATGCGAATTATTTCTTTTTAAAAACAAAAAAAAGTGCTTACGCACTTTTTTTATTGAGGAAGATTATTCTTCCATAGTTTCGATTAACTTAGCGATTTCTTCACAAGCTAAAGTTTCGTCATCACCATTAGCAGAAACAGTGATAGCAGCACCTTTAGTAACTCCTAAAGATAAAACACCGATTAAGCTTTTTACGTTAGCTTTCTTTCCATTGAATTCTATGCTTACATCAGATTTGAATGATGAAGCTTTCTTAACTAATAAAGTTGCTGGTCTTGCATGTAGTCCAGTTCCATTGTTTACAACTACTTCTTTTGATACCATTTAACACACCTCTTTACTTTGTATTTATTATATATATCTAACGATTACATTATATACTCATTTTCTGAAAATTACAAGTATTATGTTAATTATTTAAAAAAAGAGGCAGCTTTTTTGTTTTTTAGTCAGCTGCCTCTCATCTCTATATTTTATCTAGGTTGAACTATTAATTTTATCGCAGTTCTCTCTTGTCCGTCGATTTCAATATCGGTAAAAGCAGGTACACACACAATATCTCTACCGCTTGGCGCTACAAAACCTCTTGCAATAGCAATAGCTTTAACAGCTTGATTTATGGCTCCTGCTCCAACTGCCTGAATTTCGACTACATTTTTTTCTTTTATGATTGCGGCTAATGCGCCTGCAACTGAATTTGGATTAGATTTTGTTGAGACTTTTAATACTTCCATTTCTAAATTCCTCCTAAATCGTTTACATATTTATTAATATATTTTAATCACACTTATATATATTCTCTTCCATCTGGAAAAATCCTTCTTTATTTATAAAATTTATAAAAAAAATACATTTTGTTTATAACAAAATGTATTTTTTATTTATTATTTAGCAAAATCAACTGCTCTTGTTTCTCTGATTACATTAATTTTTATTTGACCTGGATATTCCAGTTCTTCTTCAATGCTCTTAGCTAAATTACGAGCAAGTTCTACTGAACTAGCATCGTCTAATACTTCCGGTTTAACCATAATTCTAATCTCTCTTCCAGCTTGAATGGCATATGACTTTTCTACGCCTTCATAAGAATTTGCAATTTCTTCAAGTTTTTCTAACCTTTTAATATATGCCTCTACAGTCTCTCTTCTTGCACCAGGTCTAGCTGCTGAAATAGCATCAGCTGCTTGAACTAGTATAGCTTCCATGGATAACATTTCTAGATCACCATGATGCGCCGCAATAGCATTAACTATTAATGGAGATTCGTGATATTTCTTTGCTAAATCTCCTCCGATTAATGCATGAGGACCTTCTTGCTCTTGATCTACTGCTTTACCAATATCATGTAATAAGCCAGCTCTCTTAGCAAGATTTACATCAAGCCCTAATTCTGAAGCCATTAATCCAGCTAAATAAGCAACTTCTATAGAGTGTTTTAAAACATTTTGACCATAACTAGTTCTATATTTTAATCTACCTAATAGTTTTGTGATTTCTGGGTGTAATCCATGTACACCAGTTTCTAATGTTGCTTGTTCGCCTTCTTCTTTAATATCATTTTCTACATCCTTTTGGGCTCTTTCAACCATTTCTTCAATTCTTGCTGGATGTATTCTTCCATCAACGATTAACTTTTCTAGTGCTATTCTAGCAACTTCTCTCCTAATTGGATCAAAGCTTGATAGTATAACAGCTTCCGGAGTATCATCAATTATTAAATCTACTCCTGTTAGCGTTTCAATAGTTCTGATATTTCTACCTTCTCTACCAATAATTCTACCCTTCATCTCATCATTTGGTAAAGGTACTACATGCACTGTAGACTCTGATACATGGTCTGCAGCACAACGTTGAATTGCTGTTGTTATGATTTCTCTTGCTTTTTTATCAGCTTCTTCTTTAGCTTTAGATTCGATATCTTTTATCATAAGGGCAGTTTCATGAGATATTTCTCTTCTAACTTCTTCTAATAAAATTTCCTTTGCTTCTTCTGAA
>CAKVNP010000416.1 GCA_934777095.1 uncultured Clostridium sp.
TGAATACACCTTTGAAACAATCACTGTCATATCATCAAGTATTCTTCCTCCGCTTAATTCCTTTGCTTTATTTAAGATATCTCGTGCTAACTCTTCTGGATTGGCTGTTGCTTTCTCCAAATAAGTGCTAAGCCATGAATAATCTCCAATATTATTTTTATCAACATCTAATATTCCATCACTTATGGTTATGATAATATCTCCATATTTTATTTTTCTCTTTATCTTCTTAACTTCCATAGAATCAGCTACTCCAAAAGGCAGCGAATCATAGCTAATACCATGCACTCCCTTTTCATTTTTTATAAAACTTATCACTCCACCAGCCTTAACAAAAGATATTTCTCCTGTATACAAATCCACTACATTCATATCCATTGTAGTAAATTTTTCTGTTTCATTAAATTTCATAACCATAATAGAATTAATTGTATTTAAGGCAGTAACCTCATCAAAACCACACTCCATAAACTTCTCCATTAGCTCAATAGCCATACTGCTTTCCTGTCCTGCTTCCGGCCCTGAACCCATTCCATCACTTAATACTGTAATATACTGCCCATCTTTATTCTTTCCATAATTAAAATTATCTCCAGAGTATTTTTCTCCATCTTTAGATGCAAAGGCTGCATAAGAGGAAATATGAAATTTAGGATTTTCTTCAAGGATAATAGTACATTCATTCGTATTAGGATTAATAGTAATTTTATCTTCTGATATACTAATACGTGTATTTACCATTTTACTTATTAAAGGAAGTATATATCGTTTACAATACTTTTCTCCATATCCATTATCCAACCTTACCTTAATTTTCATATGTCCCCTTTTATCTGTAAAGGAATAAATCTCATTATAAACTATTTTATTTCTAGATAAAGTTTTACATAATATCTTATCTACTTCATAACAATTTTCAACATCCTTATCAAATTCATTAATTATCCCCCCAACCACAGCTGCCATATTATCTATCTGTTTTGCCAGAACCTTTCTTCCTTCAGTAAACCTATCCTTTATTGATTGATTTACCGTATATGTGTTATATAATTCATCAGCCCTTTTTAGTAATGTATTAATTTTTACACATTTCTTTTCCAATGTATCAGGTGCGGCAAATGATCCTTTCTCCGCCTCGCTGATTACTAATTGAAAATCATGATAAGTGCTATTTATTTCTTTTCCCCAGCATTTATTCTGTAATTCACAATTTGAACATACCCTGTCAGCTAAATTTTCTACTAAGGCAGTTCCCTTATTTTTTATCACTAATCTTTCATTTTCAGAAATATTAGACATCGACATGGAAATACTTGTCAAGATAGTTTTTAAACTATCCACTCTTTCAATAAATTCTTTTTTAACCCCTTCTACTTCAGCTCCATTTATGTTTCTGCTCTTTTCTTCATTACTTATTTCTGCCAAGATAGCTGATGTCACATCACCAGGAACTATTAACATTATTGCTGCTGAAACTACTATTTCAATAGCCGCAGAAGTATCTAGCAAATTTGCATATGCTTTTACTATAAAGCAGCACACTAGACATGCAATAACAGATAGTATCTTTCCTGTTTCTCTAAATATCCCCACCATCAGACCACAGATGCTATATAAAGTTGTAGTCAGGAACATATCGTTATTTACAGTACCAATGATCATTCCCATCGATACCCCTAATACAGTTCCTACTGCCGGTCCGCCAGCATAGGCAGCAACAACAACACTTGCTAAAGCTAATATATTTCTTATGCTTATATTAAAAATCGTAAAATCTCCTACACCAGAAACTACAAGGCAGATTAATATTCCTATGCTTATTAGCTCTTCCATTGAAAACATATAATTTTTTCCTATTTCCCCAATACAGCTTACACCATATTTTATTACATAATAACAAGGAATTATTATTACCGCCTTCATTAATGAAAAACTCAAATTAATTAAAGTCATCTGTTCTCCTAAAAGCCATCCAGCAGATAGAAAAACAATTATTTCTAAAATAAATATATTTTTTAGTTTTATATTTCTATTTAATTTATTAGAAATATACTCCAACAGAAATATTATGGTTGCTACAACAGGATAAATAAAATAATCTGGACTATTATCATAAACACTAAAATAACCCGCAATAATACTTATAAATGAAGCTAAAATTATCTTGTTATTCCTTTTCTTTAATAGCGCTAACAAATATGCAATCCCAAAAGGCGCAACTGTAAGACCTGTAACAAAAGTTAATTTAACCCGGCCTAAAGTGACTCCAGCTACCATCGCTATAATTACAATGAGAGGACTTATGTTTAGGTTCTCCTTCTTATTTCTTTTGCTATTTACTCGCTTATAAGTAGGCACATCTACACCGTATTGCACAATATTCACCTCTTCTATAAAATGTACATAAATTATATCATCAACCTAAAAATATTTATGTCATTTACTGGGTGTAATTCTTTTTTTTCGTAAGACAATATTATCTCTTTTTTTTACAATAAAAAAAAGAGATTCAAATTACTTTGAATCTCTTTTGGTGCTGAAGACCGGAATCGAACCGGTACGGTATCGCTACCGCAGGATTTTAAGTCCTGTGCGTCTGCCTGTT
>CAKVNP010000417.1 GCA_934777095.1 uncultured Clostridium sp.
CTTGGTATGTTATACAATAAACCTGTGGAAATTCATTAGTAATTTGTTTAATTTCCACATCATATTTTTCAAATATTTTTTCTGGTTTCCACCATGGTGCTAATATTACGATATCACATATTTCCTCTGGTGCTACAGCCAATCCCCTTCTAACTAATCCATTTAAATCACAGTATTTACTTATAGAATCTTTAAGATTTTCAAAAATCATCTACTCATCTCTCCTGTTATGAATTATATATTTTTAATTATACTTCATTTTCCAATTAATATCATTTTTTCTTTCATATTACATGCAATTCTATAAATAATGCACTTACAATGAAGTCTTTTTAGCATGTCTCTTGGCTATGTGTATCGCTTCCCCCCATGAATGCTGCACTGCTATAGCCTGACAAGGACAATTATCCACACAAAGAAGACAATGAATACATTCTTCATTTTTTATAGGTACTGACTTATTATTTTCTATTTTAAATACACCCATAGGACAAATATTTGCACATTTCCCACAGCCAATACATTCATCTCTTCTTACTTCAACAAACTTTCCCTTTTTAACTACATCAGTATTCTTACAATATTCAGGTAATATTTTACTAATAAAGTTACTAGCATTTTTTTCATCTCTTTCATTAGGCTTTCCTTTATTTCCACCACCAATAATAATAAATGGACCTGTGCCATCATAGCCTTTACAAGAGAATTCTCCTAAAAGTTCTACTCTCCGTCCCTGTAAAACATTCTTTAATTTTTGATGATATTTTCCTAAAACAGGTGCTCCATGAGTTGAAAAAATAAATACTTTTTGCTGGCTATTTATTAATTCTGCTAAATTTATTATCTTAGGGTGATGGCTGGTAAAATAAATTCCACTGCCTAATCCAATTATTTTATATTCAGCTAAATTTGTTTTTTTACCTTCCTCAGCTGTTATTACCTTGCAATTCAGCTTCTGCGCCATAGCTTTTGCTATTTTTATTGTATTTCCATGATAAATTGATTCATAAATTATTATTACATCCTTATTCATAATACTCTCACCTAAATATATTTTATTTCTTAAATTTATCTATTCTATTTATTATCTTAAAAACCTATTTATTTCACCACATTTAACATTTTTTAACTTCTAAACTCTTTTATCAAAGCATCAGATTATTGCTCAGTTAAAATAATTAAATATAATGATGAGAAATCCGGCACAGACAATTGGCAATATGGTTGATAAGTCAAATATGACTTTAATCAGTTATATTGATAAAAAAGGTTATCCAATTACCAAAGCTCTCCTTAAACCAAGGGAACATGAAGGAATTAAGGTATTCTGGTTTTCAACTAATACCTCTTCAAATAAAGTGAAATCTTTTCGTAAAAATCCTAAAGCAAGTATTTATTTTGTAGATAAACGTTTTTTCCGGGGAGTAAGCTTAAGCGGTACTGTAGAAGTATTAGAAACATCCGAAGCTAAAGAACGTATCTGGCACGAAGGTGATACTATGTATTATCCTGGAGGAGTAACCGATCCTGATTATTGTGTATTAAAATTTACCGCTGTTAAAGGAAGATATTACAGTAATTTTAAATCAGAAGATTTTGAAATATAAAAAAGAATGTAGGAAGATTTGCATTTAACACAAATCTTTCTACATTCTCTATTTTTGAATAATTTTAACCAAATTCATGGCCTGGTATTGAATTATTTACATAAACATGTCCTTCTAATGGTTCAAAGCCAGTTATCTCCATATCAGTTACTACCGGATATGCACTATGATTATCAGGGAAAGTAAAATTCAAAGTATAATCATGTCCATAAAAGGCCGCCTTTGTCCCATCCCCTATAAAAACAGCTGTATTAGTTAAGATAATAACCTTTCTCTCTTTTTCGGTACTATTTTTCATATCCTTATATTCTACTTGATAAACAGTAAAATCAAAGGATGTTTCAGTTATATTAGAAATCTGTACTTCACAATAAACTTCTGGCCTATTTTCTACAAGATAGCATCTATCATCAAAATAATTCCCCTCATATAATTGAACCTGCCCCTTAACTCCTTCTTGCTTCTTTGCGCTGCTATCTTCAATTACTACTGGTTCTTCACTACCAGCTTGTTTATTATTATCTGTAGATTCTTCTTCATTTTCTATATTTTTATTAATACTTTCATCATTAGAATCTTTGTTTCCATCATTAATATTTTCTGCTATTTCTTGATTTACTTTTTTACTTGTATCTTTAGTTTCAACTTCATTTTTAGAAACACAGCCTGCTAATAGTATGGTGGAAAACAACAAACAAATTACAAGCCTTTTCATAGTTTCGCCTCCATTTATAACTCACTTTCCTCTTGAATTATTTAGAAAATGTAATTGTGCATATATTATAATCTCCCATTATTTAAAAAGAAATTATTTCTCTACATAATAACTATATAATTTATCCCGCATCATAAGAATATCTAATCTTTAAATAATAAACACTGGCAAAGATAAAATTATTAATCATAATTCCTATATATACCCCTGCCAAACTAAAATTTATAGCTAAGATAATTATCCAGAATATTGATAAAAAGCTCACTATACT
>CAKVNP010000418.1 GCA_934777095.1 uncultured Clostridium sp.
CTATTATATCTCTTTAAAATTATTAAAAAATTTGCTATAATATATTATGAATAATAAGGAGGGATAAAGTGAAATATAAGAAGTATTTTATGATGTTATTAGTCATTTTATTATTATCTTTCTTTAAACTAGAAAATGTTTCGGCATCAACAAAATTTACAATATGTACTCTTTCAGAAGGATCATACATAAGAAATGAGCCAGGTGGTACACCTTTAAAAGATGTTGATGGCAATAATTTTTTAATTTACTCACCAAAAAGGCTTGAAGTAATTGATTCAAAATATGTAAGTGGGAGAGAATATAAGAAAATAAGGACAAATTATTATAGTAACAACTATGAAGGATGGATATATTCTGGATATTTAAAAGATTTTAAAACATATACAATAGATGATAATTATGGTAATTCACTTAGAAGTGCAGGATTCCCTGAAAGTTATATATTACCTCTTCAAAAATTACATGCAATGTATTCAAATTGGAATTTTATTCCATCAAAATTAGGTGGTGGTCTTGATTTTAATACTGTAATAGCGCAAGAATATAGTCCAGTATATAAAAATTTAATTAATAGTAAAGATCAATCGTTATATTCTACAGATGGAGCAGCATATAATAGTGGAAAATTTACAGAATTTGAACCAGGTTGGTATGCACCAAGTAAACAAACAATAGCATTTTATATGGATCCAAGAAATTGGCTTATGGATAATACAATTTTTATGTTTGAACAACTTTCATATAATTCCTCTTTACATACTGAAGCAGCAGTACAAAAAGTATTAGATGGAACATTTATGCAAGGTTCATATGATTATAATGGAACAAAAATATCATATGCAAAAACTTTTGTTGAAGCAGGTAAATTAAGAAATGTAAGTCCTGTTCAACTTGCTAGTAGGGTAGTTCAAGAACAAGGTGTCAATGGTAATAGTCTTACAATAAATATGAAAAGTGATGGTAAAACATATTATAACTTCTTTAATATTAATGCATATGGTTCATCAAAAGAAGCAATTGTATCAAATGCATTAAATACTGCTAAAGAAAATGGATGGGATAATCCATATTCCTCAATAATTGGAGGAAGTAGTACAATATCCAATGGTTATAACAATGTTGGACAAGATACAATATATTATCAAAAGTTTAATACTATTAATAGTAAAAATTTATATTGGAATCAATATATGGCAAATGTAAGAGTATTACCAACAGAAGCGAATTCATCATATTCATCATATGTTAAATCAGGGTTAGTAAATAGCAGTTTTACATTTAAGATACCTGTTTATAACAATATGCCTGATAAAACAACCTTATCAATAACAGGAAATGATGATAATACATTAAAATCACTATCTGTTTCGGGATGTAATTTAAATCCATCATTTAATTCAGCCGCAACTGATTATACTTGTAATGTATCAAGTACTTTAAAACAAGTTACAATAAGTGCTAACAAAACAAGTGCATATTCAGTTATGAAAGGTGATGGAGTAGTAATATTAAATGATAAAACAACTGTCGCTAATGTAGAAGTAACTGCTGCAAATGGAAATGTTAGAACTTATAAGATTACAATACAAAAAGTTGAATCTGGTAAAGAAAGTCCAGCAGATATAATTAGTTACCTAGGATACAATAATTCAAATGGTATATTAAGTGGAATTGCGTTAGATACAGATGTAACAAATATAATATCAAATGTAAGAAATAAGTTTGTATCATCTAATATAAATATAAAAGATAAAAATGGTTCTGTAAAAGAAAATGGCAAAATATCAACAGGAGACAAAATAACAATTACAAATAATTTAAGTACTATTACATATAAGGTTGCTGTAAAAGGTGATGTTAATGGAGATGGAAAAATTAGTATTTCAGATTACGCAAAAGTTAAAAGTCATATTCTTGGTGTTGCTTTTGTTGACAATGAATATAAAAAGGCTGCTGATGCAAATGGTGACGGAAATATAAGTATAGCAGATTATGCAAAAATAAAAAGTCATATCCTAGGAACATCAAAAATTACTAAATAGAGGTGAAATAAATGAAAAAAAATAAAATATTAGTATTCTTATTAATTCTGTTTATAGGTGCAATACCTACTACTAATGCAAAAGCAATAACTGCTTCAATGAGTTGTTCATCACAAAGTAGTGTAACACTTGGAAATACAATATCTGTTACAATAAGAGGTAATGCTTCTGAAGCAGGATATTGGGAAGGAATGATGTCTTATGATTCATCTAAATTACAATTAATAAGTGGTAGTGCAAGAATATTTGATGAATCAGCAGGTGCTTCAAAATCATATTCATATACATTTAAGGCTATTGCAACTGGTAGTGCTTATGTAAAAATGGATTATATGAAAGTTGCTAATAGTACAGGTGATAGTGAAACAACAACAAGTAGTTCACCATGTTCAATAAATGTTGTAAAACAATCAACAAGTACAAGTGCAAGTTCAAACAATAATTCTAATAAAAATAATAATGTAAATAAAGATTCAGATAATAGTTTAAAATCATTATCAATAGATGATCAAAAGTTAAATCCAGAATTTAATAAAGATACTTT
>CAKVNP010000419.1 GCA_934777095.1 uncultured Clostridium sp.
CCTTCTCTAGAGATATTAAATATATTATATTCTCCGCCTATTGAGTTAAATATATTATCTAGTTCTGTATTTGTACTAGCCACATCAAGTCCATCTTTATAATTCATATTAAGCTGGCATGAATATACACTTAGCCCTTCCACAATTGAATCATCAACTATAAAAGTACATAAATTATTTTTCATAGTACTATTTGCATCTGTTACATCTATTATCTCTTCTTTCGCTAATGATAATTCTTTGCCATTTACCTCAATACTTTTCCCACCTTTAATAGACTCCTCTATTCCTTCCTTTATATCCTGAACATCTGAATAAATAGCATATTGATCCTTATCTAATTTAATTTCCTCTTTACCTAACATTTTTAATAAATCGTTAAATGCTGATAACTTTACAACATAAATATTTTGATTTCTTTGTACTGGAAAATAATTTTTAGCTGCTTCTCTAGCTTTACTACTTAAAAATTCTTCATAACTAAAGCCACTATCATATCTATTTAAATTTACATACTCATTTGAATATTTACTAAAATCAAAGCCCTGACTCTTTAGATATTCTTCTATATCAACACCATCATAGGACCAAGCTGTCATATTATATTTAGTTAAATCTTTTATATCATTATTTAATGCTTTATTCATTCCAAGTCCAGATGATAATGTGCAGATTGAGATAAATAACATTAAACAAATAAATGACATTGAAATAAATGTAGTATTAATTTTACTATCAATCTGCCTAATTACAAACATATTTAAATCTTTTAAGTAATTCTTTTTATTACTTTGAGCAATCTTTAATAAAAATCCTGATAAGGAAAAGAAAAATAAAAATGTACCAACAGCCCCCATAATAATTGGCAATAAATTCACTGTTGCTATTCCATCATGTATCACAGAATAATAACCATATCCGATACAAAATATGCTTAAGATAAATACTAAAATTGAAATCTTAATATTTTTTATTTTAGCTTTTTCATTTTTCTTACCAGCATTCAGTAAATTAATTAATTGAATTTTTCTAATAGAAACTGAATTAAATAATAAAACAACTAAATATATAACTGCAAAACAGATAACTGTTCTAATACAAGCCCCCTTTGAAAAAATAAAGGTAAACTTCTTTAGATTTACCTGAAATAATTTTGCGGTAAAGATTGATAATCCTTGCGAAAGCAGTATTCCTAAAATTAATCCTATCCCTAAAGAAATAGCTCCAATGATTAATGTTTCACAAAAAATAATTCTTGAAAGGCTGCCATTTTCTATACCTAAAGTCATATAAATACCAAATTCTTTTTTTCTTCTCTTAATTAAATAATTATTGGCATAAATAATTAAAAAACCTAAAATAAAAGCAACAAATACAGAAGCAACATTCATTACCCTATTTACTAAATAAAACATCTTTTCATATGATTCATTCAGGTCTAGCATAATTTTCTGCGATTCAATTGAATTAAAAATATAAAATATACATACTCCAAAGATTAATGTTATAAAGTATATAGTATAATCCTTAACACTTTTTTTGATATTTCTTAAAGCCAAATTAAAATACATCCCTTTGGTCACCTCCTAAAAGAGTTACCACTTCAATTATCTTATTGAAAAATTCTTTTCTAGAATCCTTGCCTCTAATAATTTCATTGAATATCTTTCCATCTTTAATAAATAAAACTCTGCTGGCATAACTAGCTGTAAATGAATCATGAGTTACCATCATAATAGTAGCTTTCATTTCCTTATTTAGTTCTTCTAAGCTATCTAAGAGCATTTTTGCTGATTTAGAATCAAGTGCTCCTGTAGGCTCATCTGCTAAAATTAGTGATGGGTTAGTAATTATCGCTCTTGCCGCTGCAATTCTCTGCTTTTGTCCACCTGATATTTCATATGGATATTTATCTATGATCTCTTCTATATTTAACTTTTTAGCAATATATCTTATTCTTTCATCAATTTCCTGATGATTTACCCTTGAAATTGTTAAGGCTAAAGCTATATTTTCATAATTAGTTAAAGTGTCTAAAAGATTAAAATCTTGAAAGATAAATCCTAATTTTTCTCTTCTAAATTTAGCTACAGCTTTTGAGCTTAATTTAGTAATTTCCTTTCCTTCAATAAATATGTTACCGCTGCTTACTTTATCTATAGTAGATATGCAGTTAAGGAGAGTTGTTTTTCCACTTCCTGATGCCCCCATAATTGCAACATATTCTCCTTCTTCAACTTCAAAGCTTATATTATTAATTGCTTTTGTAATATTTCCTCTTACTCCATAATATTTTTGTATATTACTGACTTTTAAAATTTCTTTTTCCATTTTCCTTGCCTCCACTCTCTTTATATATACATAATATCCCATACCATTACAGCCATCCATAAGAATACATAACAATAACCTTACATTTATGTCACATATAAGTATTTCTTTACTTTTACCAGTGATGTAATAACTTGTAACTTTTTATCACACGTTGTAAAATATACAATGATATTAAGAAATTTATGAGGTGTTTAAAATGACTAACAATATTAAAACTTCTTTATATGAAGCGGAGGAAAACACTTATTTACCT
>CAKVNP010000420.1 GCA_934777095.1 uncultured Clostridium sp.
GAATTATAGAGCCAGTCTACTTAGACAGCAAAAAGAGAAAGCTGCCAGGATAGTTTACTGCCTTCAGCAGGAGATAAAGTATAATTATTCATTAGAAGAGGTAGTGGCAAATTTACAGGCAGGAGATCTACAGTTAAAAGCATCTGAAAACTTTTTAGATAATTTAATTTACCAGGATGTTTTTGCAATGGAAAGTGGTCCTGATATAGAAATTAGGCTGCTTGGGGAGAATGAAGATTCAGCTGAAATAAATATAAAAATTGAAAAGAGCTTTAAGGGGCTGAATATTCTAGAAGAAAAGACTTTTATAAAGGATAGGTATATGAATGAATGCTACTAGGAATAAACAGGGATATTCTTTAGTTGAAGTAGTAATAGTGATGGCTTTAGCTTCCATAATTACAGCTATGGTGGTAAAGGGAAGTTTAGCTTCGGTAAAGGAATATACTGCTTCAGTTGAACGGTGCATGAATGAAGATGGGATAGACAATGCAATGTTAAATATTGATAGGCTGGTAAATACGGCCTTGATAAATAAGATTAGCTGTGATGAAGAACAGGATAAAATAGAAATTCAGTACATTAACGATATAAACTCAGAATATTTTAATAAAAAGACAATTTTAAAAGTTGGGAATAGGCTGAAGGTCGTTACAGAAAACAATATTGATGGAATAAAAACTAAAGGTGAAAATATACTGTTAGATAATGTTGGCGCCTTTGAGGTATATAAAAAGGATCAACTAATATATTTTAAAATAGAAATGGAGAGTGGCGAAGAGAGAATCAGATGTATATAAAAGGGGGAAAATCAAAGAGTGGCTTTGTATTGCTTGAAGTAATAGCTTTTTTAGCAGTTGCCAGTACATTAATCCTGTTATATTCAAAAATAGTAGCAGGGAATTATATTAAGTCTTCTATGTATAACATTAGGGATGATATTTTAACAGTTAATGATGAAGAAAGGGCACTGATACTTGAAACAGCTGAAGAAATCAATAATACGGCAGCTCTTAAAGAAACAATAGCAAATAATGAAAGCTTTTTTAATCTTAATTATGAAAAAACATCTAATCTTAATAATAAACTGAAATTTCAAATTAAAAAGGGTAGATGTTTTCTTGTTTTAACTAAAGCCAAAACAGTATTTTATAGAGAAGTAAAGATCAAGGAAGATACAAATTCTCATAAATATTACATCATACCTCTATATTTGCAGGGGTATAATTTTGAACTATAGGAGGCAAGATGGAGAAGGTTGTAGTTTTAGAAAGTAATAACTATATATACAAAGATAAAGTATATGAATATAGTGAACTTAACAGCTTAATTTCAAAATTAGGAAAAAGCCTTAAGATATTTATTCTAAAGGAAAATATATTTATTCGTAGATTTAATCTAGAAGAAAAATATCTAGATAAATTTATTAAAGATACCATTAGAAGAGAAGCTGAAATAGATTGTAATTTATTATTCCACTATGAATATAGTAAACATAATAAAATTTTATATGTATATTCTTTGAAAAAAGGTGAACAAATAAAAAAGCTAGCTGCCAATGTTACTAAACTGTCAGTAATTCCAATTCAATTTTTTATTAATAACTTAATAGAAAAGAAAGGGAAGGACAATGAAGAATTAATTATTATGGCAAAGATAAAAAATATAGTCTACGTTGTTGTCCGGGAAAAAGGGCAGATAGTTCAGAATTATTTTATGACTATGGCTAAATTTGATTTTTTAAAGGAAGCTAGTTTATTTGAATCATCTAAAAGAATTATCGTAGATAATGCTTTAAATACATATATACCTAAAGAAGCATTTACTGAATATAATATTGCATTTAGGAAAATAGGAGAAAACTTTAATGGCTAATTATAAAGAATATAAAGAGTTTATTCCTAAAAGCTTTGAAGAAAAGAACAGAATGATTCAGGAAAGAGGGAAAAAGAAAGGAAAGCTCCTTATAATCATGTTGAATTTTATCTTACTGCCATTAAACATAAATATTATTAAAGAGAAGTGTTTAGCAGGAGAAATAAATGCTGCGCAAGATATAGTAGTGGAAAAGGGAATTGCAGCTGATACTATAGAAAAATGGCTGTCTATTAATAAAATAGATTTCACTAATATAAATATTGAAAATGGAAAGGGTAAAATAACGATAGAAAGTTTAAGTGAAGTTAAAAATATCGAAGAGGCAGGTTTTAGAGTTAACTCTTTAAAAGAGGATGATAAGAAATACATAGTGGAGATAAAATATTAAAATGAAAAAGAATAAAAATTTAAGTTTTATATTATTAGCTCTCATCACTGCTTTACAAATGGTTATTTATGAAGAAAATTTTTTAAATAGCAAATCGGATAATGAAGATAAGCCGTCAATAGTGGAAGAGTATAATCATTTGACTTTTGAGGAATTATATAGTGAGTTAAGAGAAATTAATGGTTTAAGGATTAATAATCTAGAAAATAAAGAAGAGTGCTGGCAGGTCTCAGTTACCATTAGCGGGGATGAAAGCAAAATAAAAGATATTTTAAAATCATTATCACAATATACAATCAAGGAATATACC
>CAKVNP010000421.1 GCA_934777095.1 uncultured Clostridium sp.
TTGCAGCATTTATGATATCTTCATTTACTGAAAAAACAGCACTTTTGATATTTTGATACATAATAGGTACAGTAACAACAACTGCTGCTATTATTGCTGCACCTACTGTAAAGATAATTGAAATATTAAATTTTTCATAAAGAAAACTGCCTATTATTCCTTTCTTACCAAGAAATATAAGTATAAAATATCCTATAGCTGATGGCGGAATAAACATTGGCATGATCATTATTATTTCAATTAATCTAGCTAATCCCTTTTTACTTTTTCCTATGATAGAAACAGCTATTAAAGAAATAATTAAGGTAATTATTACTGAAGCTATTACCACCTTAAATGAAATTAAAGCTGCTCTTAAAACCATTCTTATTCCTCTACTACAAATCCGTATTTTTCAAAAATAGCTTTGCCTTCATTGCTATTGATGCAATCTATCAGCTTTGCTACTTCTGAGGAATTAGCAGTATCCTTTAGTTTAGCTAAAGCATAGACAACCTTTCCATAATATTCATTAGGAACTTCTAATACTATTTCGGAATCAGTTAAATCTAAAGCATCACTTTTATATACAAATCCGTATTCAGCTTCACCTTTTTCTACATAGCTTTTAGCAATGGTAACATCCTTTGCAAAGATTACTTTATCTTCAATTTCATTCCAAAGTCCTATATTATCTAGTGCTGTTTTAGTATACTGTCCTGCTGGTACTGTGCCTAATTCTCCCACTGCAATTTTACCTTCAGCATTTTTTAAATCCTGTAGTTCATTTATTTCCTTAGCATCATTATTTTTAATCAATACTAATGCATTGCTGATAGGTGTAGTTTTATCTGCAGAATTAACGAAACCTTCATCTATAAGTTCATCCATATATTTTTCATTAGCTGAAAAGAATAAATCTACCTCTGCCCCACTGGCAATCTGCTTCTTTAACGCACCTGAACCACCAGAATTTACATTTACCACCACATCATTATCTTTATTATAATTCTCTATTATCGCATTCATTGGATCTACTAAGCTAGCGGCTATACTAATAGTAATCTCCTTTTTCTCTTCTTCCTTTTTACTGCATCCCATAAACATTGTTATTGATAAAACAACTAATAATAATAAACTTATTTTCTTGCGCACTCTTTAGCCTCCCCTAATAAAATATCTATTCCGTGCTTAAGATCATCTAATACAAAGTCTAACGCCTCTGTACATGCCTTAGGACTTCCTGGCATATTTACGATTAATGTATCTTTTCTTATTCCAGAAACTGCTCTTGAAAGCATTGCACGTTTTGTAATCTGTAAGCTAAAGTATCTTATTGCCTCAACTATTCCTGATGCTTCTCTTTCAATAACTTCTTTTGTTGCTTCTGGCGTTATATCTCTTTTGGAAAAACCAGTTCCCCCAGTAGTTAAAATTAAATTAACCTTAAGTTCATCAGCCATTTTTATCATTTCATCTCTAAGCATCTCTTTTTCATCTGGCAGTATTACTTGTTTTACTACTTTAAAACCATTTTCCTCAACTATTTTCTTAATAGTTTCTCCACTTTTATCTTCTCTTTCTCCTGCATATCCTTTATCACTGCTAGTAATTATTCCTACTGTATACATTATTTATTCTCCTCCATTTTTCTGTAATCATCTGGTGTATTTATATTTGAAAATTCTACCAAATTAAATTTATCTTCATTTACTATAAAATAGTCAAAAGACTTGATAAGCTGCTGCATCTTATTTTCATTATTAATTAAAGCTCTTTCTAATCCGGCTGTAATACCTTTTGAATATACTGCACAAAGAGGCTGCAATCTATCATTAACCTTGGGAATTATTATTTCATGTTCTTCATTTATATCAGCTATATAATTCAATGTATCCTTAGTGATAAATGGCATATCACAAGCAACACACAACACTTTATCCGTTACTGTGCTGTTTAATACTGCATGGATTCCTGATAAAGGGCCTTTATCTTTGTATATATCATTAATTACCCTTAAGCCAAATTCTTTATAATCCTGATTATTATTTGATGAAATAACTATTTCCTTAAAGTCCTGGCCTGCCCCTATAATATATTCGATAAACTTTTTTTCTTTATACTTTAAAAGAGCTTTATTATGGTAATTCATTCTGCTGCTCTTACCACCTGCAAGTATTGCTAATGTTATCTCTTTCATTTTAGCCACCTTTTAAAACTTTATAATATTAACAAGTTCGCCTTCATTAACTCCTAAATTTCCTGCTGCTAATTCAATTAAGCAATTAGATTCTAAGGTAGAGCTTAATATTCCATTCCCGCTCTTTACCTGTGTAATACTTACTTTCTGAATTTCACCTTCATTTTGAACTTTTCCTCTTAAAAATCTTCTCTGCGGACTTTTCTTATTAAATGAATTTAAAAGTACTGCTTTTTCTCTCACAATTTCTACTGTACTGCCACCACTTAGCTTAATAAGTGATGTTCTGCCTAAAAGTTCAAATGTAGTAAGTGCTGCAGTAGGATTTCCTGAAAGACAAAGAATTAAAGTATTATTATATTTAGCAGCTAAAACTGATGATCCTGG